>CAXGVD010000037.1:0-11762 GCA_964012695.1 uncultured Opitutia bacterium | reverse complement strand
TATCGAAAACGCTGGTCGCCTCACCCCGAAACGCTTCTGCTCCCTTGTTTATGAAAGCCGCGAAAAACTCCGCCGAAACATCGAACTCGTCCGTCTCGATTCACACCTTGAAGTGGACCTCTCCGAACCGTCCCCGCCCGACCTTCCTGCCCTCCGAGAAATCCTCGCCGTCATGGAAATGAACCGCTCCCTCGAAGAAGCTGAACGCCGCTACCAAGTCTAAAGCAAACCTCTTCACCATAAGTCTTGGATTTTCTTTGCCTTGGGGGCTTTTGTCTTCGAAAAAACTTAGGCCTTAATTTCATTGGGGGGCTTCGGTCACGATTCGATTCAGCAGCTTAATCAAGTCCTGTTTCGCTGTCGGAAAGTCACGATTCCCACAAAATAAAAGTAAAAGAACTTTACGTTCGAAGGAGACCTTCCCCTTCAAGAAATTTAGCCCCTTTTCCGACCAACTCAATCCTGGATCTGCGAAGCGTCCGCTGCGTTCATCCTTCGTCCACGGGCACCAGTAGACGTGCATCGGGTGACGCCCATAGGCGTCTGGAGTACCAGTCACGTAATGGCGGAAGACCAGACGAGCCCCGCTAGGGGTAATGTAGGCCAGCTCACTTTGGCCACCCAGCAACTTGACGCCTGCTGCTCGCATGCAGTGGGCGGGGCTATGATCGCGGCTGCATACGCTGGCTGCAGGGTCCGAACCATCGTAGCCGAAGAAGTGAATCTCCGCCCGGCCAAATTCCGAGGAATGTATGGTCACCCGTTCACCATAATCGAACTGCAAGACGTCTTCCACTCCCTCGGAGATGGGAAACTTTTGGATGGTTACGTTATTGTCTTCGGGCCACCGGATAGCCCAATCCGGCCCCTCTTTTTGTGTTGCCATGTATCGGAACCATGATGCGGCGAAAGCTTCGGGCAAAAGGCAACTAAGGGAGAAAGTCCAAGCGGCGAGCTTTCCTCTAAAGATGCATGAATTTTGGTGTGCGTACCCTATCTCTTGCTCATTAGGCTCATCTTTTTTGATTTGTTTGGAGATGATCTCGTTGGCTTTGGCGTCCTTTTTCCAATTCCGTGACCACGCCCACAGGCACGCGAAGGCGCAGCCCACCGCCATGAAACCGATAGGATCGTGCCAAGTCTCGTAGCTTTCTTCGGTTCCTTCCAAGGAAATCATAGATAAGGAGAATGCCCGCACCAGGTTGAAACCGAAAGCTAGAGACAAGGCAGCGAGCAAGGTAAAGATGCGCCGCCCGGCGCTCTGCAGATGGTATTCCCCAAAGAAAAGGCCGAACGCCAATAAGCACTGAAAGGACCGGATGCCGCTGCACGAGGCATCTATCTCGATTATCTTCTCATCCACCAAGATTCGGTGACCCGTGGCTTCGGCGGGATATCCGCTCCAGAGGAGCATTTCGGCCGTAAAGCTTGTCACTTGGGAACTCATACCTTGCACCAGCTGGGTTTCCATCGTTGCAGGCCATGGCAGGGCGGTCAGCAGAAACACCATCGGCCATGTGAAAGTTCGCCAAGTCCCGCGCCCGTACCTGCGCTCGGCCAAACCAAGGGTGAGTGCTGACAGGGAGAAGGCTTCAGCCCATAGCGGCAACCTCCAGAATGGATCGGGCTCGGCAATTAAGCGCAGGGGCAGGTAAATTCCCAGAAGAACGAACAGCACCCAATGCCTCCCCGTCGCTGCATCCTCCTTTTCCCCCTTGCAGTTTTGGGCTCTTCGCCACCAGAGCAATGCCGCCAGCGGAGGCACGGTCCATCCATAGGTGTAGTAGCTTCCTTCGGCCCACCACAACTGTGCCCTGGTAAAGAAGATCACCCACAAAAATAGGACGCCCGCCCAAGGCAACCGTGTTTCTACAGGACTCTCTTTGGGGGACACTAGACCAAGAATCATACCTTAAGAAGTGTTCGCTTTCTCAGGTCAAGGGCCTTTAATTCCTTGGGAGTGGGAATTTCTTCCTGAGCAGGTCTCTATCAGGTCGGCGAAGTCAGCTAAAGCCTGCAGGGCCATGTCTCGAGCCCTCTAGGCAAGCGGAAATTTCTTCTGTGGACTGGCGACCAGCTCCCTCACCAACTTGTTTTGGCCGAGAGGTGATAAAATGAAGCCCAGGAGAACCCAAAATTCGGATCGTGTGGGTAACGGCTCACGAGACGTTCCATTTCGAATGCTGGCTCGGGAAGGTATTCTTGGTTGACCAAGATTTTTGCTTGGCCGTGGAGGCAAGCATGTTTGGGAGAGATCGCAGGGAGACCATGCAGAGGTTGTGTGAGGTAATTGCCGCCATCTTGTGTTAACCCTTTCTGCGATACAAGTCGAACAGCAAGGCTTCGCAATGGCTATGCAGGCGAGGGTACTCTCAATATTTCAGGATCAGCCTGACGGCGGGGCCTAGATCGTCCGTGAACAGGATTTTCCTATCGAACAAGGGCAACTCTACAGCGATGATGCCGACAAGGCGGTCTGTGTTGCGAGATTGTGGGCAAACGGCAAGGAGGTCGCTGCCAAGGGATTGGGCGGGAGTATCGATTTTGATTCCCCTGATGGGCGAGGACGCGGCATTGCGAAAGCTTTTCATCGAGGAAGGTTCTATAGTTGAATATTATCTTATTAAGGTTCGTAATATGAGTATATTGATTTCAGCATTTTGAATTTCCCTACGAGGTGGTTTCGTTGTGTTATTCCCTTGCATCTGCGTTAAAAGGCTACGTTTTAACTGCTCTTTTTCGTAAAATGAGCACATTGTTGAATTTCGGCTTGCCGAAAGGCAGTTTGGAGGAGGCCACTATCTCATTGTTCGCCCGGGCTGGCTTCCGCATCACCAAGAGTTCGCGCTCGTACAGACCCTCGTGGAACGACCCCGAGCTGGATGGACGCTTCGTCCGGGCTCAGGAAATGAGCCGCTACGTGGAGAACGGCTTCTTCGACTGCGGCCTAACGGGGCGCGACTGGGTGAAGGAAAACGAGTCTGAAGTGGTGGAAGTGTCGGACTTGGTCTACAGCCGGGCCTCCAACCGCATTTCCAAGTGGGTGCTTGCCGTGCCCGAGGCCTCCGAAATCAAGACTGTGCAGGATTTAGAGGGAAAGACCATCGCGACCGAGTTGGTGAACGTCACTCGGGCCTACCTCGCCGAGCGCGGCGTGACTGCGGAGGTGGAGTTCTCCTGGGGAGCCACCGAGGTGAAGGTGCCGGACTTGGTGGACGCCATCGTGGATCTCACCGAAACGGGCAACTCCCTCCGGGCAAACAAGCTCCGCATCGTGGATGTGTTGCTGGAAACCAACACCGTCCTCATCGCTAACAAGACGAGCTGGGAGGACGAAGCCAAACGGGCGAAAATCGAGAACATGGCCATGCTCCTACAGGCCGCCCTCGAAGCCAACTCTAAGGTGGGCCTAAAGCTGAACGTGAAACGGAACTCGCTCGCCGAAGTGCTGGAGTCCCTGCCCGCCCTGCGAAACCCCACCGTCGCCCCGCTCAGCGAAGAGTCTTGGGTTGCCGTGGAGACCGTCATCGAGCAAAAGGTGTCCCGGGAGTTGATTCCCGCCCTCAAGCGCCTCGGGGCGGAAGGCATAGTGGAGTACCCGCTGAACAAACTTGTTCAGTAGGGCTTTCCTTCCTTACCTCCGCCCGTCGCTAGGGCCTACCCCGACGTTCCGGCGGAAGGAGCGCGAACAAGTGGTACAGGTGTAGAAAGGACGGGGAGAAGGTCTCCGGGCTTTCCTTAGACCGCTTCGCTAATTCTTCCAGCGAGAGTTTTTCCAAAGCCGAGACTTCCTTCTCGTCGAAATGGAACGGGCCCTCGTGGCGCAACAGATAAACCCAAACGAACTCTCTGCCCGTTTCCTCGCAGGCGCTTGCCCACAGGACGGGTTTCAAGTCCTTCGGTTTCACGCGGAGTCCGATTTCCTCCCCCAGTTCCCGAACGGCGGCGGCCAAGTAATCCTCGCCCGCGTCCACGTGGCCGGAACAGGAGGCACACCACTTCCCCGGAGCCACGTCCTTGCTCGCTGAGCGCTTTTGGACGATCAGGCGCTCCTTCGAGTCCAAGACCATGACGTGAACCGCCCGGTGGAACAGGGTGCGTTCGTGCACCACCGCCCTGCGCTCGCGGCGAATTGGGCGGTCCAGCATGTCCACCACGTCGAACCATTCCTCCAAAATCTCCTCTTTCACGCCCCACAATGCAGAAAACCCTTGGCAGGAAGGCAACGACGTTCTTAATTTCTTCGCGTGGTGGCCAACTTCAAGATTCTTGGGTCGAGCAGCTCCGGCAACGCCGGCTTGTTGCGTACGGGGGACTTGACGATCCTTATGGACGCAGGGCTTTCGGCCCGCAGACTCAAGGGCTTGTTGTCTGACGAGGGCGTGGCCATCGAGGAACTGGACGCCGTCTTCCTGACCCATGAGCACGCCGACCATTCCGCTGGCCTGCGCGGCCTCTCCAAGCAACGAGCGGACCTCCCCGTCTTCGCCAACCGAGACACCGCCCGAGCCGTTCAGGGCAAGCTTCCCCGCCGCCCCGACTGGAGGATTTTCGAGACCGGTCAACCTTTTTCCTTCCGCAACCTCAGCGTCCATCCCTTCGGCATCCCTCACGATGCCTACGACCCCGTGGGCTTCCTACTCGAATGGGGTGGGGACGACCTTTTTCATCCCCCCGAAAGCTTGGCTTGGGTCACGGACCTCGGCCATGCACCCTATCTCGTTCGAGAAAAAATAGACAAGGCCTCCATCCTCGTGATCGAGGCCAACCACTGTCCCGACATGCTGGAGAGCGATACCAAGCGCCCTTGGAGCCTCAAGCAGCGCATCCGTGGCCGCCACGGTCACCTTTCCAACCGCGAGTCCCTTGACCTCCTGCGTTCTGTGGAAAAGCCCAAGTGGAAGGAAATCTACCTAATCCACCTCAGCAAGGACTGCAATGACGTGAACCTCGTCCGAGACACCTTCGCCGCCGGGTTGCCCGGCCACGGTTCCGCCTACGACACCTTCGTGATTGATCCGGGCACGGCGGAAGCGATTCCCGCCTGAGTCTCAGGTCCCCGAGCGTACGGTGCTTCTCCGCAAGCCGGCTTGACGCCCTCCCTCTCCCTCTCCTACCTTGGGCTCGTCGTGCAGGTTCCCAATCGTCAGACCAAGGTGATCGCCACCATTGGACCCGCTTCCGAAGAGGAAGAGGTCTTGGAGGCCCTTTTCGGGGAAGGCGTGGATGTTTGCCGCCTCAACATGGCCCATGCCGACCACGATTGGGTGCGCCGCATCGTGAACAGGATTCGGGAGGCCGGGCGCTGCGTCGGACGAGAACCCGCCGTTATGATGGACGTGAAGGGGCCGGAAGTCCGCACCGGCTTTCTCGCCCAGCCCATCGAGCTGAAGGAGGGAGAGACGGTCGATCTCGTCCACAAGCCCCAACGGTTCGAGTCGGAGGAAGGCGTCGTCATGGTTCAGATCAACTATAAGAAGCTGGCGGACCACTTGGAACTCGGCGGCCTCGTCCTGCTGGACAACGGTCTGCTCCGACTCGAAGTCGTTAAGCTTGAACCTCGCAGGGTCCGTTGCCAGGTGGTGGAGGGCGGCTACTTGAGTAGTCGCCGTCACGTGAACCTGCCCGGAACGGAGGTGGATCTGCCCGCCCTGACCGAGAAGGACAAGGGGGACCTGCGCGTGGGCATCGAGTGCGACGTCGATCTCTACGCTCTCTCCTTCACCCGAGACGCCGCCGCCATCGAGGAACTGCGGGCCTTCTTGGACGCCAACGATTCGGACGCCCGAATCGTCGCCAAAATCGAGGACCAGTCCGCCGTGCGCAACCTGGACGCCATCATCGCCGCCGCAGACGGCCTCATGGTGGCAAGAGGCGACCTCGGCATCGAGTGTCCGTACGAAGAGCTTCCCATCATCCAGCGTCGAGCCGTGGGGGCTTGCCTGGCCCAAGGCAAACCCGTCATCGTGGCGACCCACCTGCTCGAATCGATGATCGATTCCCCCGTGCCCACCCGGGCGGAAATTAGCGATGTGGCCAATGCCGTGTCCGAGGGGGCCGACTGTCTCATGCTGAGCGGAGAAACCACGACGGGAGAACGTCCCGTGGAATGCGTACGTATCCTTAACCGCATCGCCGGACGCATGGAGGCGGAGACCGCGCCCGGCTTGACTGAGGAGCTGCGCCTCTTCCGCCCCAAGGCGAAAATGCTCCGTTCCGCCGCTCTGCTCGCCATGCGCTTGGAGAAGGCCGGCATACTCGTTTTCACTCGTAGCGGAGACTTGGCGACTAAGTTGGCGGGCCTGCGGCCAAACCGCGTCCCCGTATTCGCCTTTACGGACACCCTTGGCCTTCACAGAAAACTTCGCATGCATTGGGGGCTCGAGCCCTTTTTCATGCCTTTTTCGGAGGATCCCGAGGACACCGTCCAGCAGGCCATCGCCCACCTAAAGGCGAACGAGCGGGTGGAGGAGGGTGATTCCCTCGTAGTCGTCACTAATGTTCTAGCCCGAGATAAGGTGGTCGAAAGCATCCAACTCAGGGAAGTGGAGTAGGGGAGTTTTCCGGTTTCAAGGGCGCGGTTTTAAGCGGAAGAGACTTTTTAGATTAGCTTTGAAGCCCAAGCACTTGGTTGCTTCCTTCCGTTTTGCCGTTAACGGGCCCGCCAAAGGGCCCTGCAGGCGACGCCTCCGAGCAACAGCATCGGTGCCGCCGCCGCCCATTCCACCGAGAGTACGCCCGCCTCGCCAAGTGAATCCGCCGCCGTGCGCACCAGGTAGTATGCCAGAAAGAGGCCGCCCGCCCGCACCACCCCGCCCGCAGTGGAACGTCTTTCCCCTATCAAGGCGAAGGGTATTCCCAGCACTACCGCCAGAAGGCAAGCTGGTGCAGTCCAAAGTACATGAGCCTTTCGCAGGGCGAAGGGGCGGCCTACGGCATCGTCCTTGGAGGGCAAGGTCTCCAGAATTCGGTCCAATTCCCGGACGGACAGCTCGCTAGGTTTCTTTACCGCCAGCAAAAAGGGCGCGGGGTCTTCGCCAAGAAAGGACAGGCGTAGGCGGTCGAACGCCTTGATCAAGGTGGGGGTGAGGGATGAAGACGCGCCCGTATAGGCTGAGCTTGACAAGTTTGCGTCCCAGACCATTCCCTCCCCGAACGGACCGGGAAGCGGCGTGCCCCGTTCGCTCGCGAAGCCCTGAAATCTTCCCCGCAAAAAGGTCCAAGTTCCCTTTTCGTCGTGAAAAGCCTCTTCCGCTCGGATGCGAAACGAATCACCGCCCGCGGGCGCGCTAGCGTTTAGATGCACACCTTCACCGCGGTTCGCCTCGGGCCGAAAAGTCCGAAAAAACCACCGCCTCGGACTTCCCGGTGCCTTCATTTCGAAGTTGGAAACGATATTTTCCTTCGCTGGGCCTCCCGTAATGGCCTCGCGCAGCTCCCGCGCCTTTTCCGTGGCCTGTGGGCTCCAGGACGCGTTCAGCCCGTAGGTCAGAATGCTCGCCAGCAGGCCGGCCGCCGGCAAGGTCCGGGCGAACCGGGCCGCGGACACGCCGCAGGCCCGAAGGGCCGTGACCTCGTGGTTTCTCCGCAAGGTGGACAGAGTTAGCAAGGTTGAGAGAAACAGGGCGATTGGCAGCAACCAAGGGAGGTAGCCCGGAACTAGCCATGCGTAGTATTCCATCAGGGCACCCGGTGACGCGCCTCCTTCTCGAAAGTCGCTCGCGTGGTTTGTAGCGTCCTGCAGGATCAGCATGCCGACTAACGCCCCCAAGGTCAGGCCCAGCGCCTTAAGCCACTCGACCAAGACGTATCGATCCAAAATGGCCATTCTTTAGAACTTGCTTTGCATAGCCTGTCCAATGATTCTGAAACGCCAAAACGACGGGATGCCAACAACAAACAATCTTTACCGCCAGACCGGTGCTGGGACCAGGCCGCTTGTGTTCGCTCTTCTCACCTTCGGTTTTCTCTTAGGCTCCCTTCTTGGTGCCGAAACAAACTCTTCGGACGCAAACGCCTCGGCAGAATCTTCGACTTTCAATTCAAAGCTTGTAGCTGGGGAAGGCAACGCCTCGGATGCAAATATTACCGCAGGCTCTGCCACCGCCCATTTCAGCGCCCCCAACGACCCCGAAAAAGATGGCTTCGAGGACGCCGTGGACGCCTTTTTCGGGAAATATGTGGTGAAGCCGCTGGCAGCCGTGCTCTTCTGGGAAATCCCTGGCTTGGATATGCCGTTGGTCGTGGCTTGGCTGCTTGCTGGAGCCTTGTTCTTCACTATCCGCATGCGCTTCGTGAACCTGCGGCTCTTTCGTCACGCCATCGACTTGGTCAGAGGGCGTTACGACAAGCCGGAATCCAAAGGTGAAGTGAGCCACTTCCAAGCCTTGACCACCGCTCTTTCGGCTACCGTCGGCCTAGGCAATATCGCGGGTGTGGCCATTGCGATCGGCATGGGGGGGCCGGGGGCCACCTTTTGGATGATCCTTGTCGGTTTCCTAGGCATGTCCGCCAAGTTCACCGAATGCACGCTCGGGCAAAAGTACAGGCGCACCCGCTCCGACGGCCGGCTCATGGGCGGGGCCATGTTCTACCTTTCGCAGGGCCTTGCCGACGTCAACCTACGTCACCTCGGTGGCTTGCTTGCCGGTTTGTTCTGCCTGCTTTGCATCGGTGGTTCATTCGGGGGCGGAAACGCCTTCCAGGTCGTGCAGTCGCTTTCACAAATCCGCACCGTCGTGCCCTTCGTTGACGCGCACCCTTGGGTCTACGGCCTCCTACTGACGTTGTTGGTCGGACTCGTCATCCTTGGCGGAATCAAAAGCATCGCCAAGGTGGCCTCCCGCATCGTACCCGTCATGTGCGGGGTATACCTGCTGGCCTGCATCATCATTCTCGGAGCCAACGCGTCCGCCATTCCCGGAGCCTGCAAATTGATCCTCACGAGCGCCTTTTCTCCCGACGCCGCCTTTGGCGGATTCCTCGGGGTGCTGGTCATCGGAGTGAAACGGGCCGTTTTCTCCAACGAGGCGGGCATCGGGTCGGCCGCAATCGCCCACTCCGCCGCCAAGGTTGAGCATCCCGTTGAGGAGGGTGTGGTGGCCTTGTTGGAGCCCTTCATTGATACGGTGGTGGTCTGTACTATGACGGCTCTCGTCATCATCATCACCGACGCCTATCTCCTTCCCGCCAACCAAGCCTTCATCACCAACGACCAAGGGGGCGCCCTCACATCTGCCGCCATGGCCAGCGTCATCCCTTGGTTCCCTTACGTTCTGGCTGTGGCAGTCTTCCTTTTCGCCTTCTCCACCATGATTTCCTGGTCCTACTACGGAGAACGCTGCTGGGCTTGGCTTTTCGGGGACGGTTCTTCCACCGTTTATCGCGCGCTCTTTCTGACCTTCACCTTCCTCGGCTCCGTCATCACGGCTAGCAACGTCAAGGACTTCAGTGATTTCATGATCCTCGGCATGGCCTTCCCCAACATTCTTGGCCTTTTCATCCTTAGCCGCATGGTCCGCAAGGACTTGTATGAGTACGAAGAAAAGCTACGATCCGGGGAGATAACCAGGACGAAATAGCTTCTTGGCCGACCGTCTTTCGAAGTGTTTCTGTGCTCTTGGTTTTTTTCACGAACAAAACTTTTTTCTTTCGTTTTTTCGAAAGCCGGGCTATCGAAGGGAACTAAGTGGCATAATCGCCTTATCCTACTTTTCATATACCAACCACAATGGACGACGACGCCGTACATATTTCCGATTCCGAAGAAGCCCGCGAAGCCATATCTCGCTTGGTTAAGGTCATTGAGAACTGGGCATCCCGCGAAAGTCAAAAGGGAGACTACGAACTTTCTGCCTTTGGGGCCGCTCTGGCCTCGGGCATCGTGGCCTTCCACGAGATTTCTGCGAAGGACTGCCGTTCCTGTCCGGGACTCATGTCCGCAGTGTCCAGAGCCAGCAAGCACTTGGCCAGGCAACACGCCGAGTTCGATGGTGAGATCGACAAGATGCACGTCAAGTTCGCCCAGGAAATGGAGGAATTGGACCTCAAGATCATTCGGGACCGCAAGGAATTCAAGAAGTACCTCGTCACCCTGCTTTACGCCGAGGAGTACAACAAACTGCGCAAGTCCGTGGGGGCCATCTTCGAGACCCTCGACGCCAAGGCAAACTATCGGGATGTCGCTCCCGCTTCCTCCGTCGCTCCGGCTGCGGCTCCGGGAGCTCTTCCCCCGGATAACACGCCTCCCCCTGGCTTCGGCTAAACTTTTGCTCTCGTTCTCCTACTGGAAAAGCGATGCATTTCTTACTCGCTTCCAGTGAGTTTGAGACCCAAGGCCAGCCAAAAAGGTAGAGTTAAAATGCAGCCGGCCATGGTTGCGAGGATTACTCTTAGCGCAACCAAGGCGTCCGCCCCGTAGCTCTTCACTACAACCAGGGCGAAAACCCCGGCAGGCATTGCCGCCTGCACCACCAAGGTATGGCGTAGCCATTCCTCCTCGGGTGCAAAGGGAACCCAGGCAGCCGCTCCCACTAAAATGGCGGGGACCAGAACCAAGCGCGAACAGATCCCAGCCAGTTCCACCTTCAAGTGACCTCCGTGATTCCTTTCCTTGAGCAGCTCCGACACGCTGCCACCTATCAGCAACAAGCCGACGGGTATGGCGCAGGCCGCAAGAGCATCCACGACGGAAAAAGCGAAACTGGGGGCGGCCTCCCACCCTCCCCAACTCGTCAAGGCCCAAGCCCCCGCAATGGCCACCGTCGGCGGGTTGAGCAAGCGCCCCAAACTAGGCGTCTTCCCCAACAACAAGACGATTCCGATCGTCCAAATGGCCACCTCTACCCCCAAGTTGAAAAGGATCAACTTCCCCAAGAACTCCTCGCCGAAAAGGGACTCGCCCACGGGGAAGGCGAAAAAACCGTAATTAAAGATGCCAGCGCTGAAGGTGAAAGTCCTGAATTCCTCGTTCTTGAGGCCGATGAAACGGGCCATGGCCCCGCTGATGAGGAAACCCGCTAGGATGGCTAGAAATCCGAAGGCGGGGGCCACCCACAAGCCGGCGAGATTGCTCAGGGCATCGTGGTCCGTCAAATGCCGCAGGATGAAGCAAGGGTACAGCAGGCGGATGGAGAGGGTGGCCAGCGACGCGTCGGCCTCCGCACGAAACCAACCCAGTCGCCGGGTCACGAAACCAAGCAGGATGAGACCTGCTGGAGTGGCCACGGCTTCGGCCACATGTGCATAAAGATTCAAGAGCGAGATTTTTTCTGGAAACGAAGGAAGCGAACTTTACCAAGGTTCTCAGTCATTTCGAGTGACCGGAAGGTGCCGAACGCGAGACGGGAGAGCCTTGCCGCCGACGGGTTGGAGCTGGCGCCCCCAGGAGGAATCGAACCTCCACCAATGGTTTAGGAAACCACTGTTCTATCCGTTAAACTATGGGGGCCAACGCTAGTAATTAAGCGGGAAATGGCGATTCTGGTTGCCTTCAAGAAAGGCCATTTGTAACCTGTTTTTGTAACCCTCTGGACTCTGACATGCCAAAGAAGATGCAAAAACGACCTGAATTCGCGAAGGTAGCCGAATGCCTTTACCGCAATTATTCATCGGGCACATACTACGCGCTCGTCAAACGGAAGGGAAGACAAATTCGCCGTTCCCTCAAGACGACCGACAGGAAACTTGCCGAGAGACGGCTGAAGGACTTTAGGCAGTCGGCCGACAATCTCAGCAAGGACACCAAGGACAAGAGACTGACC
>CAXGVD010000036.1:0-11769 GCA_964012695.1 uncultured Opitutia bacterium | reverse complement strand
GGTCGGCGGGCGAATTTTCCTCGGCCCCCTCTTCCTCAGCATCCTCAGCCTCTTCCTCCTCTTCGTCGAGGAGATCCAAGTCAAGATCGTCCACGAGAAAACGGACCTCCATGTAGGTCAGGGTGTGGCCAAACTCGTCGGCAAGACGCTTCTGCACATCGGAGAGGCCCACGCCCTCGTTGATCCAGCGGGCGATTTCCCGCTTCTGCTCGGCTGTGGGCTCGCCCGAATCGGCGGAGTCGGACGCTGTTTCGGAATCGGAAGCATCCGCTGCGGTTTTATCGGACGTGAAGCCTGCGAAGCTTTCTTCCACGTCTGGCTGTTGTTCTTCGTCTAAATCGTTCATGAGGTTAGTCAAACGACCTGATAGAGATTGCGGGCAGATAGGCAAGCCTGACCGAGCAGCAAGCGAAAACGAGTGGAAGGAAGGCGCTAGGCTATTCCATGGCGTGGGCAAGGTACTCCGAAAGGTGCTCCACCGCCCTCTTGACGGACTCGTCCTGGTCCATCATGTTCTCCACCGTCTTGCACGCATGGATGACTGTGCCGTGATCGCGACCGCCAAAGGCGTCGCCGATTTCTTGGAGCGAATGGTCCGTAAGCAGGCGACTGAGGTACATGGCTACTTGGCGGGGGAAGGCAATGTTGGCAGGGCGGCGGCGGGACTGCATGTCCGCCATGCGGAGGTGGTAGTAATCAACGACTTTCTTCTGGATGGTCTCGATTGTGATGCGGGAAAGGGTTTCCTCCCGCAGGATGTCCCGCAAGAGACGCTCAACGGTTTCCTTGTCGGCCCGCTTGCCAGTTAGGCCCACATAGCCCGCCACCCGGGTCAGGGCCCCCTCCATCCTGCGTACGTTTCGAGCGATGCTCTTGGCAAGAAACTCCAATATTTCAGGTTCGAGGGCTACGCCCATGCTCTTCGCCTTGCGGGTAAGAATGGCAACACGGGTTTCTAGGTCGGGCGGCTGAATGTCCGTCACGAGCCCCCACTGGAATCGGGTGAGGAGGCGATTTTCCAGCTTGTCGATTTCCCCGGCGGGGCGGTCGCTGGTGAGGAAAATTTGGTTTTGGGACTCGTAGATTTCGTTGAAAGTGTGGAAGAACTCTTCCTGTATCCTCTCCTTGCCCGCGAGGAACTGGACGTCGTCGATCAAGAGGAAGTCCACGCTTCGGTAGCGGGCCCGGAACTTGGTGAGGTTGTTTTCCTGGATAGCACGTATGAATTCGTTAGTGAACTTCTCACAGGAGAGGTAAACGACATGTGCGTCCGGATTCCTGTCCACGGCGTGGTGGGCGACGGCGTGCATAAGGTGCGTTTTGCCGAGCCCGCTATCTCCGTATAGGAACAGGGGGTTGTACGCATGGGCAGGGGCATTTGCAATGGCGATGCAGGCGGCGTGGGCCAACTCGCTGCCCGCTCCGACCACGAAATTCTCGAAGGTGTTGCGTGGGTTGATGCCGAGGGAACGGGCCACGGTCTCTACGTCCTTCTTGCGAACGGCCGTCTTTTTTCCGCCCCGTCTGGAGGCTACCCCCTTGGTCCCGGAGCGAGTTTCTTCACCTTGTTCCTCGGGTTCGCCAAGCAGGTTCACGGGCAAATCCAGCCCCGATACCCGTTCGGCTTCACGACGGATCAAGTCCAAGTAGTTTTCCCTCAACCAAATGGCGGAGAACTCATTGGGGGCCACCAGTTCGAGGCCATCTTCGTCGAAACGGCCCAGACGAACCTTCTCGAACCAAACCCGAAAAGTATCGGCGGGTATTAGTTCGCGCAGGTTCTTGCGAAGTTCGTTCCAGTGGGATTCGAGTTGGGTGGCGGCTTGGGTCATCAGTCGGGAGATTTCAGGAGTTCAATCGCTTTATTCACAGCTTCGCAAGTCTTTGAAAGAACAAGGCTTTCGACCTTGCCTCCGCAGCTCCTCCTTTACTCGAAGCTTCCCCTTTCAGCTTCACGGTAAAACCGAAGAAGAAAGAGCTGAAGGAACTGAAATTCAGTAACTTACGCACGGCGAAGGAGTTTGAAGGTGAGAAACGGAAGGAAGGGAATCGTTGGGAAGGGAATGCTTGTTCTGGACGAAGGTGGCCTAGTAACCAAGAAAAAAACGCCGGCGGACAACGCTAAGTTTCTCACAAGTTGTTCACATGGCTGCGCCGGTAAGTTTTTGAAGGTTTTTCGTTGCGGATGGATGAAAAAGTTTCCTGTGCCGGATACCGCTTGTTTTCGCGGAATTCGTAACGAAACAAAGCGTTTTTCACGAAGCTTGCTCCTTAGCGGGGCGGTTCATTTTATCGAGCAGAGCGCGGTTGAAGTCACGCGCCGAATCGTGCCCGAGGTAGCGAGCGGCCTGGACCATGGCGGCCACTTCCACGAGGCGGGCCATATCTCGTCCGGGTCGGAGCGGAATTTCCATGTGCGGGACGGGGAAGCCGAGAATGTCGAAGGTGCGATGCTCCAGGCCCGTGCGGTCTATTTCCACGCCTTCCTCGTCTTCGACGAAGCTGACAACCAAATCGACCTTCTTCTCGATCCTCACGAAGCGGATCCCGAACAATTCGGCCACATTGATGATGCCGATGCCTCGGCATTCCATGAAACCGCGGGTCATTTCATCCGAGAAACCGACAGGGGTGTGGTCGCTGAGCAATTTGAGGCGGACCACGTCGTCGGCGACGAGGCTGTGCCCTCGCTCAATAAGGGCAAGGGCGGCCTCGCTCTTGCCCGAACCACTATCTCCACGCACGAGGGTGCCCATGCCTCGTACGTCCAGCAAGGTTCCATGCAGGATGGTGCGCGGGGCGAAACGCTCCTCCAGCAAAACGGTGACTTCGGTGGTGAATGCCTTGGAAGTGAGGTCCGTGCGAAAGAGGGGAACGCCAGCCGCCTCCAGAACCTTGATCATCTCAGGTGTAGGGGCTAGGTTTCGCGAAATGACCACGCAAGGAATCTTGCGGGCGGCCATCACCTCCATGACATTGCGGCGGCGGGCCTCCGACTGCTCGCGAAAGAAAGCCATTTCCCCCGCCCCGAAAAGCTGTATCCTTTTGTTGGCGAAATACTTGAAGTAACCCGTCACGGCCAAGGCGGGACGGTTCACGCTCCGCTCTCGCACGGTACTTCGTTCCAGAGTGCGCGGTGTGGTGACGAGGCGCAGGTGGAGTTGCTCGCCGTAAGACTCGTAAAAATCCCGAACCGCAATGCTTTCTACGACCTTTGGTGGAGGAGTCGATTTGGAGGTGGGCGGAGGCATGAGCGAAGCAGACTTGCGAGAGGAAGGCTTGGAGGAGAAAGAATCCGGCGAGAAAGAGGAGTGGTCTTGTCGCGGCCTATGGAGAGGAGACGCGGGCGTTTCGTCAAACCCTGAAATCCTGCCCTAGGTAGAGTTCTCGGCTTTGGGCGTCGTTGAGGAGGTGGTCGGCGTCGCCCTCCGCGATGACTTTGCCGTCGTGCAGGAGGTATGCCCGGTCCACGGCGAGAAGGGTTTCCCGGACATTGTGGTCGGTCAGAAAGATGCCGATACCGCGCTCCTTGAGCCCGCGCATGATTTTCCTAACCTCGCTGACGGAAATGGGGTCCACGCCGCTGAAAGGCTCGTCAAGAAGCAGAAATTTCGGTGAAAGGACCAGGGCCCTCGTGATTTCCAGACGCCTGCGCTCTCCTCCGCTCAGGGTGAAGGCCTTCTGACCAGCCAGCTTATCCAAGTCCAGCTCGAGCAGGCGCTCCTTCACCAGAGCCGTGCGTTCGTCCGCGGACAAGGGCAGGGTCTCCGCAATGGCCCGGACGTTTTCCTCAACCGTGAGCTTGCGGAAGGTGGAAGCTTCCTGCGGCAGGTAAACCAAGCCTTTGCGGGCCCGTTGATAGGCAGGCGCCTGGGTCAGGTTCTCCGAATCCAGCAAAATGCTCCCGGCGGACGGAGAGACCAGACCCGCAACCATGGAGAAGGTCGTGGTCTTGCCCGCACCGTTCGGGCCGAGAAGCCCCACCACTTCTCCGCCGCGGGCTTCGAGGTCCACACCCCGCACGACTTCGCGGCGCCCGTAGCACTTAACCAACTGCTCCACCTTGAGAAGACTCGCCGAATCCTTCACTCGTCCTCCTCCTTTTGGCCTTTTCGCCCAAAGCCGAGGTCGGGTAAGGACGGCAGGATCACCTTGGGCCGGATGTCGGAACCTCCCCGCACCTCGGCCCGTCGCTTCCCGCGTTCCAAAACGATCACCTCCCCCGTCACCTTGCCCCGCTCGTCCCACACCACGGGTGACTCCTCAAGCGTGATGATGCCAGCCACCACGTCAATGGTCGCCTTGCCCGCCATTGCTCGGCGGCCCTCCTGTTCGATTCTCACCTTCCCCTTGGCCAAGATTGCGGAGATGCGACCAGATCCTCCTCCGGTGCTTTTTTCCCAATTGGTCCGTTCCCGGCGGGAGAGAACGTCCAGTTCGTCGCAAGTCATGCGTAGATTAACAGCCGTCACCAGCACATTTCCGACGCAAAGAAACCGGTGCCCATCGTTCGTGGTAAGGAGGTCGAGCCTGTCCCCTGTGATACTTGTGCGGTTGTCTTCGACACCAGACTTCACATAGCCAGTATCGGGTGCGGCGGAAGAGGCGAACTCCTTCTCCTCCGCACCCAAGCTCCCGCACAGCAGGAGCAAGAAACAACGAGCGAATTTCATCAAACCTTTCTTCACGGATATCATTAGGGAAGAACTTCGATCGATTCCTCGAACAGGACCTCCACTCGGCTCTTAACTCGTATGAGGCTTCGGTTCGCATCCCAGGCCCAGCCCACCCCGCTCACCTCGTAGCCAGGGCCTTCGAGGCGGACGGGGGCTTCGCTAGCGGCCCGACCCGCTCCCGGTTCGAACTTGGCGGAGGCGCTCTTGGCCACCACCCCCGGCTTCGCCCCGTCGTAGGTGACGAGGGTCAAGTCACTCGCCTCCACCCCTCCACCCGGCTTCGGCTCGGCCCGGACCGCCCGTAACTCCCACGCCCGCAAGCCGTCCGGTCCGAAACCCGGCAGGATCACATTTTTCGCCCCGGAAAGCCCTGGCGGCGCTCCAGTTGCCAACCAAGCGATTCCCGCCACTCCCGCCAAGCAGACGGCGAGCAGGGTCACTTTCGCGCACCTTACCCTAATCAATCGCGTTACCACTTCGACTGTTTCTTTTCGAGAGAGACCCGCCACTTCAGGATGCGGGCGACCTGCAAGATCAACATGGGAGCGAACCAGACGCAAGCCTCGCGAATCTGCTCCAGATCCGCCTTACCCGTCCAGCCCTTGTGATAAAACAACAGCGGAACGGCCAGGTACAGAAGGCGGTGCAACTTTTTCCAGCGCTTGCCGCCCAGTTTGCGTACGGCTCGGTTGTTGCTCGTCACGGCCAGTGCAAGCATGGTGAGGAAGGAGGCCAACCCGCACTGGATGTAGAACAAGCTCCACTCGTTCAGGAGGCGGTTCAGCCCATCGTCGAAGTAGAGCGTGAAATGCAGGCAGGCATAAAAAAAGGTGCTCAGCCCCAATAGCCGCCGGTGCCTGTTCAGGGCGCTGGCCAACTTGGCACGAGGGGCGAGGCGACGTATGGGGGTCAGGCAGAGAACGATGATAAAGAAGGCTATGGCCACGTCCCCAGTCTTGCGGATGAAACGCTCGTTGAGGTTCGCGCCCGCAAGGGTTTCCTCGGAAGCTTGCTCGGCCAACCGCTTAATGGCCTCCTCCCGACTTTCGCCCTCGCCTAGGTCCAAGACTTCGGTAGCGCGGCCGAACTCATCATCGCTCACGGTGAAGGAGAAATCGACGTCGTTATCGTTACCAGCGGAGTCGCCACTCGTCGCGTTGGCCTCAGTGCGGTTGCCTTCGGGCGCAACCGCTCCGCCTTGGTTTTCCACAGCGTTCCGCTCAACCGACCTAGGTGTTTCATCATGCTCAGTCCCTAAGGTACCCAACGTTGCCTCCTTGAACTCCTCCTCAGTTGCAAGAAAAAGAAAGTCCGCGTACTCCGGAGCCTCCCCCGCTCCGGCAAGCGAAGACATGTTTCCTCCGACACCCAAAGACTCGCCCGTGGTCGATTGGTTCCCCTCCCCCATAGGCGAAACCCTGACTGGGACTACATTCGGCCGGCCGGAAGCCTCGGCCACGTCACGCAAGGCCGCCGAATACTCCCAAAACAGGAAAAAAGCGGGCAGGGCGCAGACGGGAACGGCGAACCACTTCGAAGCCAATATGCGGGCTAATCCGTCCATACCCGCTACACCCAATCGACGAAACTTTCTCTCCGTAAAGTTCGGAGGAACCGCATCAATAGAACTTGGTCAAGTCCATCCCCTCGTAAAGTGGAGCCACTTCCTTTTCGTAGCCGTTGAACATGAGGGTGGGAATCCGCTCGCCGAATTCCCCTCCGATCACTCTCTCGCTCGCCTGAGACCAGCGCGGATGGTTCACCTTTGGGTTCACGTTCGCGTAAAACCCGTACTCGTCTGGCCCGGCGGTGTTCCACAGCGTCTTGGGCTGGGTCTCCGTAAACTCGAACGCCACAATGGACTTCACGTACTTGAAGCCGTACTTCCACGGCGTGACCAGACGTATGGGCGCCCCGTTTTGGTTGGGAATGGGCTTGCCGTAGATGCCAGTGGCAAGAAAGGAGAGTTCGTGCATGGCCTCGTCCATCCGCAGGCCTTCAGTGTAAGGCCAGTCGTAATGGGGGTAGGCCTTGAAGCCCACGGCGGTCTTTTCGTCGTCGAAAGTGCTCATTTTGAGGTATTTCGCCTTGGAGGTGGGTTTGGCCAACTCCACGAGCTTGCGGAGCGGAAATCCGTCCCAGGGAATAACCATGGACCACGCCTCCACGCAACGGAATCGGTACACCCGCTGCTCGATGCCAACCTTCTTTACCAAGTCGTTCACGTCCATCTTGAAAGGCTTCTCCACGAGGCCGCCCACCTCGATCGTCCACGGATCAGTTTTCCAACCCAGATTCGCCCGGAAGCGCACCTCGTACTTGTCCGTGCCGAACTCGTAGAAGTTATTGTAACCCGTGACGTACTTGTAGGCCGTAGGCTTGGTTCCCTTCGGCGGCAGGTAGTTCCTGTTCAACTTGGAAGGGAAGCCCGCGGTGGCGGCCTTCGCCGTCGATACGCCCGCCAAACCCACCACAGGTGCGGCGGCAACCAAGCCCAAGCCCTTGATGATTTCGCGGCGCCTGCAGTGCAAAGATTCGTCGGTAGCGGCTGACTCGGGAAGTTCCCACTCTTTTGGAATGCGGAGAAAAGGCGCCTTGTTCATGGTTTCTGCTCGGATGAAGGTTATGGGTTTCCAAATTTCCTTATTAGCGCCAACTTCACCACTGAAGCACCAAAATGCAACCCCGGACAAAAGAAGAAAGCCTGCCGAAACGCAACCGGCTCACCCTTGGCCCGCCTTCCATTTGGCGATGCGGTCAAGCAAGCTGGCCTCGTTGGTGTAGGTCACGGCGGACTCCTCCGTGATAAACCCGTACTGTAACAAATGAAACAAATGCTGTT
Source organism: uncultured Opitutia bacterium (assembly GCA_964012695.1). Lineage (GTDB taxonomy): Bacteria > Verrucomicrobiota > Verrucomicrobiia > Opitutales > Seribacteraceae > CAXGVD01. The sequence continues at coordinate 4,251 of CAXGVD010000036.1, read as the reverse complement.
CCATCGTCATCATCCCCTCCTTCGCCTGAGTCTCCATGCTGGAGTACACCTGTTGCCAGTTGCCAGTACGAATCAAGTTGCCTATGGCGGGCACATTTTTAAGCACCTCCATGGCCAGCACGCGCCCCGCCCCGTCCGCCCGAGGCACCAACTTCTGGCTCAGCACGTAGGACAAGCTGAAAGACAACTGCAGGCAAAGGCTCTTCGTCTGCTCGGCGGGGAACATGTCAACGATGCGGCTCAAGGCCCCCTTCGCGTCCCGCGTGTGCAAAGTGGAAAACACGAGGTGCCCAGTCTCAGCCGCGCTGAGGGCTAGGGACGCCGTCTCCATGTCCCGGATCTCCCCCACGAAAATCACGTCGGGGTTCTCTCGCAAGGCACTTCGCAAACCCGCCGAAAAGGATTCCGCATTCTGCCCAACCTGTCTTTGCGAAACCATCGAAACCTCGCTCTGGAACAGAAACTCCACGGGATCCTCCAAAGTGATGATGCGCGTAGCCCGGGTCTTGTTGACGTGATTTATGAGCGAGGAAATCGTGGTGGACTTGCCGCTACCCGTCACCCCCGTCACCAAGACCAACCCACGCTTTAAGGTCGTGATGTCCCGCCAAATCTGTTCCGAAGGCAAACCCACCTCCTCGATCGGAATGATCTCCGCCGAAAGTACCCGCATCACAAAAGCCAGTCCATCTCGGTCCCGAAACACGTTGATCCGAAAGTTCACCCCGCCTTCCTTCCACTCGTAGCCAGTGTCCACGTCCACGGCGTTGTCCCCGAACATCGTCTCGCGGTCCTTCTCCGTGAGAATCACCCCCAGCATGTAGCGGATCACCTCGTCTGTCACGGGAGCCCCTTCGGGCACAGGCGTGAGATCCGAATCGATCCGGAAACTCACGGGACGCCCCACCTTAACGTGCATGTCGGAAATACGGGATAGGTTTCCCCGCTTGTAGTTCGGATCGACGAAGTAGGCCAGCAATCCAGCCATGCTCATGGCGTTCTCGCCCGCCTGGTAAATGGGTTGGTTTAAGTCGTATGTGCCGCTCATCGAAGGCAAGTTCTCGATTACAAAAAAAGTGGAACAGCATCGACGGCACGTCCGCCCGCGCAAGCCAATTCGCCGGAATCTATTACAGAGCCACCTTAAAGAAAAGGTTTGCCATCACCAGCAGGGAAGCTACCTAGAAAGGCCCAATACAGTCCCGCGCGCCCTTAATAAACATTGCTATCCAATCAGCATGCTCATCCGATTCAGAGGAACCCGAGGCTCCATACCGATCGCCCTTACCGCAGAGGATGTGCGCGAAAAAGTTATCGCCGCCCTACTCGCGTCCCGAGGGAAGGAACTCCGCTCCGAAGGGCAAATCCGAAAATTCGTCGCTGACGCCCTCCCCTTCCACGTCTCCTCCACCTACGGCGGCAACACCCCCTGTGTGGAAATTGAAACCGAATCGGCCGACGAGTTCCTCATCTTCGACGGAGGCTCCGGCATTCGCCCCCTCGGGATGGAAGTAATGGCCCAAGGGCCCGGAGAACGAACCTTCCACGTCTTCCTCTCTCATTTACATTACGACCACCTCCAAGGCATACCCTTCTTCGCCCCAGCCTATGTCCCAGGAAACAAAATCATCTTCCACGGTGGACACAAAGACATCCTCGAACACCTCGCACGCCACATGGACGTCCCTTACTTCCCCGTTCCCATTAGCGCGATGGGGGCCGAACTCTCCTACCGGCGCCACGCCCCCGGAGACGTCGTGGAAGTTTGCGGTCACCGGATTTCCCTCATCGAGCAGGACCACCCCGGCCTCTCCTACGGTTACCGCATAGACAAGGACGAGGCCTCCGCCGTCTACTCAACCGACGCCGAGCACCGCATCCCCGCCCACGGCAAAAAGTACCCCTTCATCGACTTCATACAAGGTGCCGACCTCCTCGTCTTCGACGCCCCCTACACCCTCTCCCAATCCATTGGTTCCCGAGAAGACTGGGGCCACTCAAGCAATGTAATGGGCGTTGAACTCGCCGCCCGGGCCGAAGTGGACACCCTCGCCCTCTTCCACCACGACCCCGCCGCCACCGACGCCGAGATGGACGATTTCCTCCGTCACACCCAAAAATTTCTAGATCGCTCCTGCATCGCCGTAAGGGAAACCCGCCCCGGCATTCCCGGTGCCCCCTCCCCCCGCGCTCATCCTAAGCAAGTAATAGTTGCCTACGACGGCCTGGAATTCGAAATTCAAGCGGACTCCGCCGCCTGAAGATAACCGCTGCCGATGTCCGTCCGCAAGCACAAGCACGACGAGGAACTCCCCGCCCGCCTGTCCAAAGCGGAAATCAACGAACTACCCATCATCCGCTTCCAAGGGGCCATACGCGTCGCCAACGACGCCAAGACAATCAACAAATTCGCCCGCAAGCTCGCCGGCCAACTCGTTCTTGGCTTCGATGTCGAAACCAAGCCCAATTTCCGCCCCGGAGCTGGTAACCCGCCCGCCCTACTCCAATTCGCCACCGCCGACCAAGCTTTCCTATTCCGCATCCGCAATCTCAAGAAACTCGGCCCCCTCAAGCCCATCCTCGAAGATCCCAAAATCATCAAGTCTGGTGTAGCCCTCAAGGACGACCTGGACAAACTTCGCCAAATCGAGGAATTCACCCCCGCCGGCTTCGAAGACCTAGCTCAACTCGCAGGCCCCCTTAAAGTCGAGCAAACCGGCCTCCGCAGCCTCACCGCCATATTCTTCGGCCGCCGCATCTCCAAATCCGCCCAACTCTCCAACTGGGAAAAACACCCCCTGAACCCCTCCCAAGTCAACTACGCCGCCACCGACGCCTGGATCAGCCGGGAACTCTACCTCATCATGAAAGCCCGCCTCGACCGCCAAGACTGACTCCATCGGGAAGAAACGCCCACTGCCTTTTCACTTGAATTGGCTTGAGTCCGTTCCGTCTCCGGGTAGCATGAATGACATGATTGACGCACGCATTGAGGAAGCCCTCGCCAAGCAAATCAACCAAGAATTTAGCGCCGCCTACACCTATTTATCCATGGCAGCGTACTTCGACGCCCAGAGTCTGGACGGGTTCGCCAACTGGATGCAGGTCCAGCATGACGAGGAAGTGTCTCACGGCATGCGCCTGTTCCGTTACTTGTTGGATCGGGGCGGGCAGATTTCCCTCGAGGGCATTCCAAAACCTCCGTCAGATTACGAAGGGGTGGTAGAGGTCTTCGAGCGGGCCCTTGAACAGGAACTCGAAAACAGCAAATCCATCAACACTCTTTACGAACTAGCCACTACTTGCAACGACTACGCCACCAAGAGCCACCTTCAATGGTTTCTCGATGAGCAAGTGGAAGAGGAGAAGAGCATCGAGGATATCATCGCCGTGCTCCGACGGGCTCAAGGCGACGTAAGTGCGCTGCTATTCCTCAATGACAAGCTGGGAGCCCGCCAGCTTGGGCAAGAAGATACGGCCGGCGCCTAAGACAAAGGCTATTGGAGGGAACGTGCGCGTATTAAAAATGCGGCTAACTCTTCTCTCATATTGAAAAACGGGTCAGAGCCGGTCACTCCCCTCCTAGGAGGATGCCGGCGGCGATGGCTCCGACCACGAAGAGGAGGGCAAAGAGGAGGACGATCCATTTCATCCAAGGCTTGTTCTTCTTCACGCGTTTGCCTCCGCCCATTCGCCGTGCTTCCATCTGGAGGTTTAGCATGCGGTCGGAGATTTCCCGTTCGCGGGTCCGCAGCTCCTCGATGGCGGGATCGTGCAGGCCGGCGGAGAGGACGGCGTGACCAAGCGAGGCGTGGGCCTGGGCGAGAGCCTTGGGGTCTCCGCTTTGTTTGGCTTTGCTCACGAATTCGAGGGCGTCTTCCAAGTCTTCGTCTACGAGGCCCGCTTGGTAGGCGCGTTCTCCGATACGAGCCGGCATGGCGTCACGTTCAGCCCGCAAGGCGGCCATTTCGGACTCCATGTCGTCGTAGGAGGGAGGCTTGAAGTCTTCTTCGGTGTAGGCGGCGAAGGTATCGACTTCCTCCTCTTTCTCCTCCGGAACGGTGGAGGATTCGGCAAGGGCCGGTTCTTCGGGTAAAGCTTCAGGGGAAGTGCTTTCCGCATGCTCGGTATCAGGGGCGGCGGCAGTAAAGGCTGAAACGGGTTCGGAGTAAGGTTCCGCCGGTTCAGGAGCAGGATCAGGTTCAGGTTCGGGCTCGGGCGGAGCTTCGGGAGCAAGGGAGGCGTTTATGC
>CAXGVD010000035.1:0-11853 GCA_964012695.1 uncultured Opitutia bacterium | reverse complement strand
AACCCCTTACTTGCTAAGAATCCCCACGCCGAACGACCTCCATCACTTTCGCCTCGCCTTTCCTCCGCCAATTTCTTCCCTTAACGAATCGTGGGAAACGTATTCGGCACACTCTTCCGCATCTCCACTTGGGGCGAAAGTCACGGCGGCGGCATCGGCGTCGTAGTGGACGGTTGCCCACCCGGCCTCCCTCTCGCTGAAGCGGACGTACAGGCAGATCTGGACAGACGCCGCCCCGGACAAAGCAAAATCACAACGCCACGCGACGAAGCCGATCAAGTCGAAATCCTCTCAGGCGTCTTCGAAGGACACACCCACGGAGCCCCCATCGCAATGCTCGTGCGCAACGCCGACGCCCGCCCTCAAGCCTACGACGAAATGAAAACGAAATTTCGTCCATCCCACGCAGACTTCACTTACTACGCCAAATACGGACGCCGAAACCACGAAGGCGGCGGACGCTCCTCCGCCCGCGAAACCATCGGCCGCGTAGCCGCAGGCGCCATCGCCCGAAAACTCCTCGCGACCCTAGATGTTCACATCCGGGCATATGTCGAGCGCGTCCAAGATATTGAAGCCCCCACCCTCGAAGCCTTTCCATCCGTCGAAGAAATCGACGCTTCGCCCGTTCGATGCCCTCACCCCGAAACGGCGGAAAAAATGGTGGCCCGTATCCTCGAGGCTAAAAAAGAAGGCGACTCGGTCGGCGGACTCCTCCGGTGTCGCGTCGCGGTTCTACCCGTTGGGCTCGGCTCCCCCGTCTTCGACCGATTGGAAGCCGATCTCGCCAAAGCTATGCTCTCCCTACCCGCCACCAAAGGCTTCGAGATCGGAAGCGGTTTCGATGGCACCCTGCTCAGAGGCACGGAACACAACGACCTCTTCGAAAAGCGGGAAGGTCGCATACGAACCCAAACCAACCACTCCGGCGGCGTGCAAGGCGGTATCAGTAACGGCGAGGAACTTACTTTCCGCGTTGCATTCAAGCCCACTGCTACCGTCCTCCGCCCCCAAAACACCGTGGACCTCGAAAGCAACGAGACCGAACTCATCGGGCGTGGACGCCACGACCCCTGCGTGCTCCCCAGGGCCGTACCCATAGTCGAAGCCATGACCGCCCTCACCCTACTCGACCACCACATGCGCCACGCCGCTCAGTGCCAAACCTTCCGCTTCGACCAAACCCAGATCAAGCCGCAGGATTAAACCACGCACCCCTTTCACGCGCTCATCCCGTACCCCATGCTTCACCTCGTTCTCGGCGCCCCCGGTTCCGGACGCCTCCCCATCGTCCGCGACCTCGTCGCGGGCGGCCTCCCTCCAGACGAACCCGCCCTCCTCCTCAGCCACTGCTCCGACCACGCCCCGGAAAAGCTTTCGACCGAACAATCCGCCAGAGACCTCGCCTCGCCCAACCACCTCGCCTGGACTTGGACAGACGAGCACATCCAACTTCCCCCGGAAGCCGAGCAAGCTGCCCACCTCTTTCTTCTTCTCGCCCCCAAGCTCCCCCTCCCTCCCCAAATCGAAGCCACCCTCGCTCTCCTCCAAGACACCGACGGCCTTCAACTCGCCCGCATCCACCTCATCATCCACTGCGGTCTCCTCCCCAACCCGCCCCCCGGACTCGAAGCCTGGCACGACGCCTGCGCCCACTTCGCCGACGTCGCTCTGCTCAGCCAACGCACCGACGCACCTCCACGCTTGGTTCAGGACCTGAGGGACCGCTACGAAAAAAAACTCCGCTACCCACTCCAAATCGAACTTGTCCGCAAAAACTACCGCATCCACAACCCCGCCCTAGTCCTCTCCTCAACATCCCGCCGTATCTCCCACGTCTTCGATCCCCCCGAAGACCTCGAACCCGACGACCTACCCGCCTCAGACCACTACCTCGAACGCCTCCCCGGCGGCACCTACGCCAACCCCGTTCCCCTCCCCTTCGGCGAAACCTGAAACTGTTAACTTGAAACTTCGATGCCCATCCTCATGCTAAAAACATCTTTTTCACCTCAAGCCGGGGTGGCGGAATTGGTAGACGCGCTAGATTCAGGATCTAGTGTCCGCAAGGACGTGGGGGTTCGAATCCCCCCCTCGGCACCACCTGTGCCCACGCAACCATAAAACCGGCTACTTAATCAGAGAAACCCAAAAAAAGCTTGCTAACGACACCTTCGAAGGGCAACTTCGCAAATAACTTTAAATCTCAAATCCACGCTTTTCTAATCCCTAATAAATAACCGGCCATGAAACGTTTTCTTCCTATAAAATCCCTATGGGCTATCATTGCTATGACGCTGTCATTATCTGGCCTCACACTTCTCTCTCAAGAAGAGGGAAGCGGTGAAGGTGAAGCAGCAGGAGGCGGTGAAGCAGCAGGAGGCGGTGAAGGTGGTGCTCCCGGAGGAGCGGGCGGAGCCCCCGCGTCTCCCGCCGAAGCGGCCGTGACGGGAGGTTCTGCCTCCACTCCCGCCAGCTCCACCTCCGGCAACGTGGAAAGCAACGACTTTGTGAAACTCGCCCGGCAAGTCGGCGCCGCCAACTGGAACGAAGTGAAGCAATTCAACCGAGAAGAAGCTCGCGCCGCCAACGAGATCGCCCGCAAGGAAGGCAAGAAAGGGACCTCCTTCGTCAGCGAACTCGCCAATCACCGCGGCAAGGGTACTCTCACTGAAATCGTTCAGCTCAAGCGAGCCGCCCCCACTGCCAATTGGGACGACGTTAAAGCTAAGCACGACAAGCTGGACGACCTCAAGAACTTCAATTCCCTAGTGAAAAAGGGTGCCGCCTTCACAGATGTCAAAGACAAGTCCACCGAAGAACTCAACAACTTCTCCACCGTCATGAGTCAGGAAGGGGCTAAATGGGACGACTGGAAAGGTAAGGACGCCAATGTCATCGCCAACGTCGCTGGTCTCGCCGCCCAAGGTCAAAAGCTGGAAGACATCAAGAAAATCGACGATGAGGTCCTCAAAAACAAGTTGAGCGAAGATGAAATCAAGGACCTTAACGAAAAAGCCAATGCGGGCGGAGACCTCGCCAGCCTCGGCGCCATCCAAAAAGCCGCCTCCGATGTCAAGGCGGGCGTGCAGTACAGCTCCTCCTTCCCTGGTTTCAACGCCGCACTCGAAAGTGCCACCAAACTTGCTGAAGCCATCCTCACGGACCGCTCGATTTCGGGCTCCCTCCCCGCCGCCTCCATCTTCAACGGAGCCAAGCTCGCCACCGGCGGAGGCTACAACTATGAGCTCATTCGCCTCGTCGCCAAATACGGCGGCATCGGCAGTTCCTCCAGCGCCGCCCAGTTCGACGTTGACAAGCTCATCACCTACATAGGCGGGGACACCACCGTCTCCGGTAGCAGCCTCTTCTCCGCCGCCACCAACGCCATCGCCAACGGCAGCACATCCGGCATCCTCTCCACTAATACGGGCGCCCTCGGCACCCGCTCCATAAACTCATCTGACGCCGCCACCAAAAGCCTCCTCGAAGTCAAGACTTCCAATGTCAACGCCTCCCTCGGCGCAAACGTCGCCATCGAGAAAGACGCCAACGTGGATGTTTCCTCCTACCTCGGCAAAGCCCCAAACTCCAAGGAACGCAAGGTGCTGGTTGTCGGAGCGGCCAAGGACCTCACCATCAAGGGGGACGCCACCTTCACCAACACCAACGACGTTGAGGACCACGCCCTCGCCATCGGCGCCGCGGACGACCTCTACTTCCGCTCCGAATACAAGGCAGAAAACAACGATGACTACGCCAATCCCGAAGCCGTGAACTTGAAGTACACGGGTTCCAACCTCGGCCTCGGGTCCTACGACACCATGCGCCTCGTCAACGTTAACATCGAGACGGGCGGCAACCTCGCAATCGGAACTTTAGACGAGCTTCACGTCGGCCTTACCGACGGCCACGCCAGTTCCTTCTCCGTAGGCAATGGAGGAAAGGACTCCGACCCCGACAACGTTTACCTTTACGCCCACAACCTCGTAAGCGTAAACGGCCTCCAATTCGCCGGGCGAGTAGACGATATCTACATGGAAGCCATCACCATCGACCTGCGCAACGTCACCTTCCCACAACACTCCGACGTCATGCTCCGTAGCCAAAACGGCACCCCCACCTTCGGCGAGAACTCCCGCGCAGTCGGCAGTGTCAACTTCATCAAAAATGTCAAGTACGGCTCCACAACATTGGAAAGCACCCACTTCAGCGGCGCCGCTGGTCATGTAAATTCCTCCATCCTTCTTCCCAACGGAAATCCTGCTGTTAAGATACGTGCCTTCTCCACCGCCAACCAAGGCACCAACTAGGCCCGCTTCACCCTTTGGCTTCTTTGAAACAAATTTCCTACACAAAAACAGACCGGACCATGAAACGCATCCTCGCCCTTCTCGCCGCCCTTGGCTTCACCTTTACCCTCGCCGCCCAGCAACCCGTCCGCGACCCCTCCACCGCCGAGCGGGTGGCCACCCCGGAAAATCTCGGTGCGGCCGCCGCCACGACGGAAGGCGAATCCGGTGCGGAAGCCGTCGCCGCCCCCGGCAGTGACGCAGGCGCCCAACGCCCCCTGCGCATGAAAAAAACAGGAACCTCCACCTACTTCGGCTATGTAAGCAAGTACTTCTACCGCTCTAACCCTCTTATGGCCGACGGCCCTCTCACCCAGCAAAAGACCGCCATGTGGACTAACACCTTTTTCGCTGGCATGGGACTCGGAGCCCACGAGGTGGGCGACTCCGTGATCACCCCCTATGCCGGTGCATCCTGGACGGTAAATGACTTCATCGAAGGCGGTCTAGACTCCCTTAACTACAACAGTACTGGTGCCTACGCCATGCTTCTCGCCCAATACGCCAACGGCTGGTCCTCCCGTATTGGCGTGAACTACTTCAGCGATGTGGAAACGGCCACCGACACCCAGTCCTACGCCGAGTTCAATCCCAACATAGGCCTCATGAAGGCCCATTCCTTTCCTGGTTTCCAAGCCGTGATCGACCTGTCCGCCGGTCTCCATAGGACGAACTCCGACGCCGTCGACTCAACCACCGGTGCCTTCATCACCGACGACTTGGACAATTGGGACGTGGCCGCCAAGCTCGCTCTACACAAGCAAATCGGTCGAGTCAAAGTAACGCCAGCCTACAGGCTCAGCTACAAGAGTTTTTCCAACGGAGACAACGACGGACGCAACGACATCAATCACGACTTAGGTCTGGACTTCGACGTTCGCCTTGGCAAAGGCGTGAGCCTCACCCTCGGAGCCAAGTACTCCACCCGCGATTCATCCGGCGGGTTCGAGCCGAACACCTTCGACTTCGAAAACTTCGATACTGGCGGAGGTCTCTCCATCAACGCCCGTTTCTGAGGGGGGCTACCACCTCACTAGGTCGTTTCGCTTTCGGCCCGAATGAACCTCGGGCTCCGCCCTTCCCCCCTACTTTTGCGACCCATCGCGGCGTTCATCGGCCGCGCTTTCCTTCTTCCCGTGGCGTTTTTCGCCCCGACCTCCTCCTACCTCCATGCGCAATCGCTTGAGCAACAGCACACCCCTGCGCCCTCGCTCTACTCGCTAGGGCATTACGTAGGCAAAATAGAAGCCATACTCCAACAGGACGACGGCAACGCCACCTTCGCCGTCCTTGATGAAAACTCTACCCTCCGGGTGGGAGACGCTTTTTTCACCGGCACTCTTTCCCTCGCCCAACTTCACGGCCCCGACTCCCTCTCCGTTCGCCTTGGGGCAGAAGTCGCGGGCGAACTCCAAGGCCCTCGTGCCCTCCTTCTCTCAGCGGGCACAATTCTCGTGTGCCTCCCCGAAGAAACCCGTTTCGCCATACGCTCCACCGTCGCCGCCGCCTCCTACGAAGGAAAAGGTACCTTCATCGTAGAATGTACGGGCAACGGCGGCTTCAAAATCATTCACCTCGAAGGCAAGGGCTCCTACTTCACCCAAAAAGGCGGAGCCTTGAAGCTGAAAGGTGGGCAACTCGCCTTCGTCATACGAGAACCCTCCGAATTCGGCGACGTCTACGACATCGACCTACTGCTTCTCATCCGTACCTCCAGGCTTCTCAATGCCTTTCCCGAACTACCCCCCACAATCGGAAGGATCGGCCTCTCCTTCTACTCCCAGGAACTCCTCATGAAAGGGAAGTATAATGCCCTCATCGGAGACGCCCCCACCGACAAAAACGTTCAACTCTGGACCTTCGAAAAAGGCGAAGGAAAAAGCGACCCCATCGACACCCCGGAAAAAGACAAAAAGCCCAGCTTTTTTCGACGTTTCTTCGGCGGGGAAAAGAAAAAATGACTTCTCTGCCCAGCTTTTACCAAGCCCTTCTCGCACCGCTCGTACTCTTAGCGCTCCAAGCTTCGCGCCTCCACGCCGCCTCCGACTTGGGCGCCCTCATGCAGAAAGGCCTCGCCGGCGACGTCTCGGCTCAGCTCCGCCTCGCTCTTCATTACGAAAACAAACGCCCACCGAAACCCTACGCCGCCTTCACTTGGTTCCTACGAGCCGCCGAGCAAGGGGAACCTGCCGCCTGCCACCGTGTGGCCAAAGCCTACGCCACGGGCCAAGGCATTTCGCAAAGCTCCGAGAAGGCCGCCGAGTGGTACGAAAAGGCCGCCCTCCGCGGAGACGCCGTGGCCATGGCCAAACTGGGCGAATTACTCTCCGAATCCGATTCACCCAAACCTCTCCTCTCCGACGCCCACGCTTGGCTCGCACTCGCTGTCGAAAACAACGAAGCCCTCTGGACCGCCAAACGAGACGAAATCGCTAAACGCCTTAACTCCGAACAACTCGCCGCCGCCGCTTCCAAACGCAACGAATTCCGAGCCAAATTCCTCCCAAAGGGCGAAGGTCTCCCTAATCAGCCGCCCGATCCGCCCCAAACCCGCGGAAACTATACCTTCCCGCAAGGCCACGCCTACGAAGGCGGCCTCAAGGACGGCCTGCCCCACGGTTACGGACGCATGAAAACCAAAGACGGCGAACTTTTCTACGGCGAATTCCTCAACGGCACCCCATACGGCTTCGGAACCCACTTCTCCGCCCAAGGCTTTATCCTATTCTCCGGGCTATGGAACGAGGGCAAAGCCGCGGCGGGCTACAGCCGCCAAGCCAACCTGCGAAAAAAACTCCTCGGACTCGGCACCGCCCCGTAGTCAGGCCTTGGCGTAAAACCCTCAACACATCCCGTCAAGGACGGGAGTGACAATCGTAGCAGGAAAGACCAGCCCTTGGAACGTCCGTGATAGCATCACCAATAGACGACCAGCTAACGCTTTAGAACGGTGGGCGCCTTGGACGCGGCAAGGGCGGCGACAATGCGCCAAGGCAAAGTCAGTGGTGAACGGGCGGATTTTCGACCACAGAGGCGACATAGGCCTTGGAGGCGAAGATGCCCAGCAGGAGCACGGCGAACATAATCACGGGCACCAAGAGAACGGGAAGGCGCCACTTGGCGTGGCCGAATTGCGGGTCGTCGATAAACTTCATTTCGGTTGGACTACATGACGCAAAGGGAACGCTTGGTCAACGCGGAACGCACCTCAATCGCTTGGGTCGCCAAGTTTGAGTTGACGCCGCCGGCCCGCATCCGGTTGAAGAAGTACATGCTGTCACGTCGTTCCTTTTTCATTCAGGGGGCCCCCGCTCTGGCGGGAACCCTGTGTCTTCCCGACGCCTTGCTCGGAAAGACCCGCCCGCCGTGGTTCCGGATTTCTCTGGCCCAATGGTCCCTGCACCGGTCGCTGGGAAGAGGCGGAACCAAGTTGATGGACAACCTTGATTTCGCGGCCAAGGCGAAGAAGGACTTCGGCATCGAGGGGGTGGAGTACGTGAACCAGTTCTTCCCCGACAAGGCCAAGGACAATAAGTACCTCGCCGAGATGAAGAAACGGGCCAACGACGCGGGCGTGAAGAACCTGCTCATCATGATCGACCGCGAGGGCAACTTGGGCGAACCCGACACCAAGGCCCGAAATCTCGCGGTGGAGAACCATTACAAGTGGGTGGAGGCGGCAAAGGTTCTGGACTGTCACTCGATTCGCGTGAACGCCCGCTCCAAGGGCACTTACGACGAACAGTTAAAACTAGCCGCCGACGGCCTTAGCCGCTTAACTCGTTTCGCCGACAAGCGAGGCATAAACGTCATCGTGGAAAACCACGGCGGCCTGTCCTCCAACGGAAAGTGGCTTGCTTCCGTCATCAAGCGGGTCAACCACGCCCGGTGCGGTGCGTTGCCGGATTTCGGCAACTTCCGCATCAAGGGAGACGAGTGGTACGACCGCTACCGAGGCGTTCGCGAACTCATGCCCTTCGCCAAGGCCGTTAGCGCCAAGTCCCACAACTTCGATGAAAAAGGCAACGAAACCACGACCGACTACTTCAAGATGATGAAAATCGTCAAGGACGCGGGCTACAGAAGTTGGGTGGGCATCGAGTACGAAGGCCGCAACCTGCCCGAGGACGAGGGTATCCGCCTAACCAAAGCCTTGCTGGAAAAGGCCGGGAAGAACATCGGTTGAAACTAGAGGGCGGTTGACAAAGTTGCAGGGCACCCCGGCTTTTCTCTACTCCACGACCCAGGAGTCGTTACCCGTGAGAAGGACTTGGAGTTCGCCTTCGCCTTTGGATTTGGCGGCGGCGATTTGGTCACATACGGCGTCTTCATAGGTTTCCCTGCCTTCGAGTTGGCGAAGGATGCCGAGGGGCGTGGGATAGGCCGGATAGGCCATTTGGGCGAGCAGCGAGGCGTAGGCGGGGTTGGCGGTCTTGGGATTATGGACGAGGAGGTCGTCCTCGCTTGCGCCATCTTCGCCGAGGGTGACGACCTCGGGATCGAGCCCGTTCAGGCGTATCCCTTTGTTTCTTTCCGCCCCGAAGACGAGCGGTTTGCCTTCTTCGAGAAAGAGGGTTTGCTCGACCTTGTTATCGCGACCCATTACTGGCTCCCAGGTCTTGTTATTGAAGATCACGCAGTTCTGGAAGATTTCCACGAAAGACGTGCCCTTGTGGGCGTGGGCGGCCTTGAAGGTCTCTACCATGTGCTTCATGTCGGTGTCGGAAGTTCGGGCCACGAAGGTGGCTTCGCTGCCGAGGGCGAAGAGGAGCGGGTTCACGGGGTAGTCCACGGAACCGGCGGGCGTGCTCTTGGTGCGTTTGCCGACTTCGGAGGTGGGGCTGTACTGCCCTTTGGTGAGGCCGTAGATGCGGTTGTTGAAAAGGAGTACGTTGACGTCGGGGTTACGCCGCAGGAGATGGAGGAGGTGATTGCCGCCGATGGAGAGGCCATCTCCGTCCCCCGTGATCATCCAGACAGAGAGTTCGGGGTTGGCCACCTTGACGCCTGTGGCCACGGTGGGGGCGCGTCCGTGAACGGTATGAAAACCGTAGGTGTTCATGTAGTAAGGGAAGCGACTGGAACAACCAATTCCGCTCACAACCACGAACTTTTCCTTGGGTACGCCGAGTTCGGGAAAGGTGCGCTGGATGGCGTTGAGGATGGCGTAGTCGCCGCATCCCGGACACCATCGCACATCGTTGGGCGTGACGAAGTCTTTCTTCGTGAGCTTACTTTCCTCTTCGGCTAGTACAGTGCTCATGGTCGTGTGGTTGATTTCCCAATTGGGCTAAGGTTAGACAAAGTTGTCTCGAGTCAACGAAGTTGCTCCAGAATCTTTTCCCGCAAGTCGGCGACCTTGAATGGATGGCCCTGAACCTTGGTGTAGGAAATGGCGTCCACGAGGTATTTGGCCCGCACCAAGAGGCTTAGTTGCCCCATGTTCAGCTCGGGTATCAGCACTTTCTTGAAGCGGCTCATGACGTCGCCCAAGTCGTTGGGGAAGGGGTTGAGGTGACGCAGGTGGAGGTTGCTCACAGAAAAACCTTCCGCTTGGAGGGAATTGACAGCGGAGGCAATGGCACCATAAGTCCCTCCCCAGCCGAGGACGAGGAGGTCGCCTTCAGGTTCGCCGTTCACTTCGGAGGAAGGCAGTTCATTAGCCACGGCGGCCACCTTGGCCGCCCGCAGTCGGGTCATTTCCTCGTGATTCTCGGGGTCGTAGCTCACGCCGCCGCTTTCGTCCTTTTCCAAACCGCCCACACGGTGTTCCAGTCCGAGTTGGCCTGGTATGGCTTGCTCACGGGCAAGAGTATCGGGGTTGCGCCGATACACGACATATTCCTCATTCGGGTCGGCGAAACCGGCCTCGATCACGGGCAAGTCAGCCACGTTGGGGATTTGCCAGGGCTCGGCCCCGTTTGCGATGTAAAGGTCGCTAAGCAGAATAACCGGAGTCTTGTGAACGAGGGCAATGCGGGCAGCTTCAAGGGCACAATCGAAGCAATCAGACGGAGAATTGGGAGCGATGATTGGAAGCGGGCTGTCTCCGTTTCGGCAGAACATGCCTTGGAGCAGATCACTTTGCTCGGTCTTGGTGGGCAGGCCCGTACTGGGACCGCCCCGCTGGACGTTGCAGATGATCATAGGAAGCTCGGTGATGGCGGCCAAGCCCATGAACTCACTCTTCAAACACATCCCAGGCCCGCTGGTAGCGCAAACGGTGAGATCTCCCGCGAAGCTGGCTCCGAGGGCCACGCCCATGGCGGCGATTTCATCTTCCGCCTGCACGGTCTTTACCCCGAAACGCTTGAGGGCTGAAAGCCCTTCCAGCACGGGTGAGGCGGGAGTAATAGGATAGCCCGCATAGAGCAATTCCCTTCCTGATCGCTCAGCGGCGGCCACCAAACCGTAAACCAAGGCCTCGTTCCCGGAAATTTTGCGGTACACCCCAGCCTCCACGGGAGCCTTGGCGATTTGATAGCGGTTGCGGGCGGTCTCCATCGTGTCGCCCAAGTGGTATCCCGCCTTGAGGGCCAGAGAGTTCGCCTCCGCCACATCGGGTAGACGCTTGCCCCACTTGTCCGCGAAAAACTTGAGGGTGGGCTCCAAGGGCCGACCGTACACGAAGTACATGAACCCGAGGGCGAAGAAATTCTTGCAGCGCGTTTTGTCTGAGGGCTTCAGCGGGCTATCTGCCAAGGCTTCCTTGGTCAAACCGGTAAGGTCTATTTCCACCAAATCGTACTTCTCCCGCAGGGCCTCGTCTTCCAGCGGGTTGCTCTCGTAGCCCGCCTTGGACAGGTTCATTTTCTTGAACGAGTCCGAGTTCACCACCAGCATTCCGCCCGGGGGCAGGTCATCGACGTTGGCCTTCAACGCGGCAGGATTCATCGCCACGAGGGCGTCGGGAGCATCGCCCGGCGTAAGAATACGGCGACTGCCAAACTGAATCTGGAAACCAGATACTCCCGCCAAGGTGCCCGCAGGCGCCCGAATTTCAGCGGGAAAGTCGGGCAAAGTCGCAATGTCGTTGCCCGCAAAAGCACTGCTGTCAGTAAAGCGTTCCCCAACGGTCTGCATGCCGTCACCCGAGTCGCCCGCAAAGCGAACAACCGCCGACTCGATTTCCTCGAAGTTCTCCTTGGCTTGAATCATGACCTCTCGATCTCAAAAAAAAGCGAAGCCCTATATTTCAGCCTCGCGCGCATTAAATTTAATAATGACTAGTGCCTATTCGCGACTTTTTCACGAAAACGCAAGTCTTTCAGGAAACGAAAGGTCGAAATATTCCTAGTCCGACGAAAGTTCGTAACCGATTCAATCGTTCGAAAACGAAAAAAATTCGAAGAGAGAAAAAGGAGTAAAACATTCTCCGCTCAAATCTACGACTATCGCCTATGCTTCAAGCGAGGAGATAAAAGTACGACTTAAATGGACACCCTCATCGCTTCCAGCATCGCCCTCTTACATATCGAAGTCTTGAAAGGCTTCTTGGATC
>CAXGVD010000034.1:0-12036 GCA_964012695.1 uncultured Opitutia bacterium | reverse complement strand
ATGAAGCGCGCACCGCTGAGTTCGAAGCGACCGTAATCGGCGTCGCCTCCGAAGGGGCCTCCGGCAAATTCCTTCTGCAGGGTGACCAGGCTGCCTTCGGTGGGAAAGAGGATGTTGTCGCGGGTGTCTCGGGATAGAACGAGCCCGAACTTGGAGATGGCTAGGTCTTCGTTCTTGATGAAGCCGGGGGCGTTGGAGGATACATCGTCGATCTTCACGTCCTCCCAACTGTAGAAGAGGCGGCCTTCCACGAGTTCGAAAAGCCGGCGGCGGACATACACTTCGAAACCCGCCCGCATTTCGTCGTAGAAGGACGAATAGTAGTCGGACTTTTCCCGAAAAACTTCGAAGCCGGCGGCCAACCTGCGGTTGAGGAACCACGGTTCTTCGAAGGCGAGCCGGGCCTCGCTGCTACGGGAACCGAGCTTCAGGCGCAGACGAAACTTTTGCCCGTCTCCTTGGAGTCGGTGAGGTCCGCGCCATCGGAACAGGTCGAAGTTTCCTTGTCTGAACTCGGCGTACATCATGGCCCTTTCCAGGGTGCTGAATCCTACCCCGAAGGAAACGTGTCCGGTGCGCCCTTCCTTGACTGAGACGACAAGGTTGCGTCGACTCCGGCGCAGTTCGGGGTCTTGCGTAGGAATGGGTTCGTCGTCCAGATCGACCTTTTGGAAGAAGCGGGTGTTGCGCAGTCGGGCTTCGCTGGTTTCCAAGCGTTGGAGGTCGAAGATTTCTCCTGGAGCAAGGGCCAACTCCCGCACGATGGCGATGGTACGGGTTTTGTCGTTTCCGCGGACCAGCACGGAGTTAACTTTGAACCGGTTGTTTTCGGTGACGTCGAAAGTGACGTCTATGCGGCCAGTCTCCAAATTGGGTTTACGCACGGCGGTGACGCGGGCGTCGAGGTATCCGTCCCTCCCGTAACGCTCGCGGATGCGGCGCTGGTCTTCGGACAAGGTGGTCGGTGAATAGGGCTCGCCTTCGCGCAAGTCCACTTCGTTCAGAACCTCTTCCGCGGACAAGATGGCGTTGCCTGTTACGGTGATTTTCCCGACATAGGAACGTCTCCCTTCCGCAAGGTTGATGACGAGGTCCAGAGCACCCTCCCCTTTCTCGATGATCTGGACGTCGTCCTGCTCGATGGAGACGTCCAGAAAGCCTTCGTCCCGATACGCGGCGAGTAAGGCTTCTACATCCTCCTCAAGGACTGCCGGCCGGTATTTGGAACGCTTCGACCAGAAGCGCCAGAACCTCCACGGGGCCGTTTCCATCTGTTTACGAAGAAATCGGGAGGACAAGTGCTCGTTCCCGTTGAAGACGATTTTGCGGATTTTCCGCTTTTCCTTCTCCACGATCTTGAAGAGGACGGTGGCGGCCCGAGCGCCCTCGTCGCGCAAAAGCTCCACATCCACGCGCGAGTTCCAGTAGCCCTTGTCCAGATAGAGGTCGCGAATGGCCCGCCGGTCGGCGTCGATGTCCGCCTCGTCCAACTGCTTGCCCGCTTCGGATAGGATGACCTTCTCTAGTTTGCGTCGGGAGATTTCGTCGTTCCCTTCGAAACGTATCTCGGCGATACGGGGCTTGGTGGCGACGCGGAAGAGAAGGGCAACGCTGTCGGGGTCGGAATGATCGGTGTCCAGCAGCACCCTTATGTCGTCTACGAGTCCAGTGGCCATAAGGTTGCGGATGGACTTGTCTATTGAACCAGAGTTGTAGGCGGCGCCCACCTCCACTTGCAGGTTTTCCCGGACGAAGGCCTCTCCGATGGTGAGTGGGCCTTCGATCTCTATGCGTATCTCGGCGATACTTTTTCCCCCGTCCGCGACTTGGGCGAGGGAGATCGCCCCCGGAGTGAGCAGGAGAAGGGCGGCAAGCGTAAGGATCCGGAAGGCGAGGGACATGGTCAGTTCATGCGAGCTTCGGGCTGGAGGGACTCGAAACGAGTGAATTGGCGGCGAAAGGCGAGGTTGATTTTTCCGGTAGGCCCGTTGCGCTGCTTGGCTAGGATGAGGGTGATGGGTTCGTAGTCTTCGTGTTCGTCGTCGCTTTCGGCGTCGGGGTCGTCCGCTTCCCTCACGTCCACGCCTTTTTGGGCCTTGCTTAGTAGCAGGACGACGTCCGCGTCCTGCTCGATAGAGCCGGATTCGCGGAGGTCGGAGAGGCGGGGGGCGCGCTTGTCCTTGTCGGAGTCCCGGGTGAGCTGGCTGAGTACGATCACGGGTACGGAGAGTTCCTTGGCCATGGCCTTTATGCCCTTTGACATTTCGGCCACGGCGTTTTCCCTGGAGGCGGCCCGTGCGTCCCCCGTAATCAACTGGAGATAGTCTATGACGATGAGGGAGAGCGGGCTCTTTGTATGGGCTCGGCGAGCCTTAGCCCGTAGTTGATGAATGGATAGTCCTCCGGTGTCGTCCACTCGGATGGGGGACTTCTTGAATTCGGCGGCCGCATGGGTGAGAGCTGCTTGGTGCTCCTTGCCGCGTGAGTATCCTTTCTGCAGGTCTGTCTGATTAACGCGTGCGCGCCCGCAAATGAGACGCAGGGCAAGGGAAACGGAACTCATCTCCAAGCTGAAGACGAGTACGTTTCGAGGTTTTTCCCGTTGTTCAGGCGCCAGCACGAAGTTCTCCACCATGTTCATGGCGAGGCTGGTCTTGCCCACCGATGGACGAGCCGCCAGAACGATCATCTCTCCGGGCTTGAAACCGTTGGTGCGGTTGTCCAAGTCCGGATAACCGGTTTTCACCCCTTCCACCTCCTCATTGTTGAGGATGCGGAGTATTTGCTCTTCGGCCCCGCGAACGGGTACGCTGAAGGGGACGGTGGCGTCGGAGACACGGTCTTGGTTGAGGTCCAGTACGCTTTGCTCGACGCTGTCGAGAAAGCCCTCCAAGTCGCCCTCCTGTTGGCTCGCCCGGTCGATGATGCCTCGGGCCACGCTGATGCACTTGCGGAGCAGGTGCTTTTCACGAACGATTTCGAGCCAGTAGGGAGCGTGGGCTGGTGTTTCGATACGCGAGGTTAGCGTGGCGAGAGTCGCGGTGCCCCCCACTTCCTCTAGGTTGCCGTTTTGGAGCAACTTCTCGGCCAAAAGGATTTCACTGACGGGCACGCCTTCTCCATGCAAGTCGAGCAGGGCGGTGTAGATGAGTTGGTGGGCGGGCGAATGGAAGTGGTCGGGTTCAAGCCCCGCCTCGGAGCAGAGGGAAGTGGTCTCGCCTGTTTGGTCGATGATGCAGGCGGCGAGCAGGCCTTGCTCCGCGTCGTGGTTGGTAGGAAGGGGTGGCCCTCCGATCAAGTCTTTGCGGTCGCGGTTGCCGGAAAAGGACGAGCCGGGCCCGTCGTCACGATTTTGGGTTGAAGATTCCCGTGGGCTTGCAGTGGCTGTTCCGGCGGTCGGCATTGGTAGGTTGAAGCGGCGGAACGGTTTGTTGCGAGGGGGCGGTCGGCTTATTCTTTTTCGGTCCCGGCTTCTTCCTCTTCTTCGGACTCGATGGGATTCTCGGAAACGACCTCGAAGGAGATCTCCGCCTGTACGTCCGAATGTAGCTTGAAGGTGGCCGTCTGCTTGCCCAATTCCTTGACAGGCTGGAAGGGGACGAGGTGACGCTTGTTCAAGTGGAAGCCTTGCTCCTCCAGTTTTTCCAGCAGGTTGGCGGGGGTGACGGAGCCGAACAATTTTCCGCCCGCTCCCGTCTTCACCGCGATGGCTACGTTCACGCCGCGCAACTTGCCCGCAACTTCCTCTGCTTGCTGCAGTTCGTTGGCTTCGCGGAGTGAGCGGGCTTGATGGAGGGCTTCCAGTCTCTTCTTGTTGGCGTGATTCAGGGGAACCGCCTTCTTCTTTGGAAGAAGCCAGTTGCGGGCGTAGCCGGCGCGCACCTTGACGACGTCGCCTTCGGCTCCGAGATTATCGATTTGCTCGACGAGAAGTACTTGCGTGTGGGCCATGATGAAAAAGTTTGGTTTGGAGGATGAAAGGATTTCGGTTCAAAAGGGGACATCTTCGTCCAGGTCCGCGTCGGCGGCGGGAGCCGCCTGCGGACTTGCTTGTTCTTCGGCGGGAGCAGGGGCCGCCGCTGGCTGTTGCTGAGCGGGAGCGGGAGCCGACGCCGCGGGTTGGCTACCACCGTAGCCGCGGTCAGCGTCTTGCTTGGAGTCCACGAACTCGAAGTTGTCAACTACCACGCGTAGCTTGCTTCGTTTTTCGCCAGTTTGAGATTCCCATTGGTCAAGCTTCAATCGACCTTCGACGAAAATGGGCCGACCTTTGGTGAAAAATCTGGAAATGGCTTCGCCCTTGCGACCGAAGCATTCGCAATCGACAAAGGCCGTCTCGTCGCGGTTGTTGCCCTCTGCGTCTTTAAAGTTCCTGCTCACGGCAAGACCGAAACTGCAAACTGGGTTGCCACTGGGCAACATGCGCACTTCTGGGTCGCGAGTAAGGTTGCCGATCAAGAGTACTTTGTTGAGGGAGGCCATGGCGTTGCAGTGTTTCGTGGTTGGGTCCGTGGGAGGAAAAAACAGTTGGTTCAGGCCAGCTCGACGATGACGCGGTCCACCTTCTTTTCCAGTGCGAGTTTTTCGCGGAGCCGCTTCGGGGCTTCCCCGTCCGCCTCGAAATCGAATTGGGCGTAGGTTCCCGAGCCGAAGCCGCGCACCTTGGGGCGGGCGAAGTTACGGTTGCCGAGGGATTCGACCTTTTGCACGTCTCCGTCCACGGAGCGAATGATTTCGCTCACGTGAGAGATAAGTTCGTCGGCTCCGCCTTCGGTGTCGCGGAGGTCGAAAACCATGGTGGCTTTGTAGTTACGTTTGCTCATCGTTCGTGTTTCGAGCTTTCTTTCTTTGGTTGACTGCATTCATGGCATGGGCACATCCCTTGTCAACCGTGAGGCGCAGGGAGTCCCAAAAAAAGTCCGAGTTGCGTTCCAATTCTCCCAATTCCTCGGGGGCAAGCCGCCCGAGCACGTGATCCGCGAGATCCATCCTTCCGTCCCTCTTTGCCCCCACGCCAAGGCGAAAGCGAAGGAAGTCCGGCCCAACCACTCGGGTCACGTCCTTCACCCCGTTGTGTCCGCCGTCCCCGCAGTTGCGGGAAAGCTTCAAGTGTCCCGGGGGGAAGGCCACGTCGTCGTGGATCACTATCATCTCTTTCGCTGCGCACTTGTGGTAGGCCAGCAGGGGCTTGAGGAACTCCCCGCTGGCGTTCATGAAAGTCAAAGGCTTGATAAACACGAAGGAACGCTCCCAAGAGGTTCCGAGGGCCACTAGAGCGTGTGAGCGCGGTTTGTCTTTCCACATCGCTCCCATGCGTCGGGCGAATTCCTCCGCTAGCCAGAACCCGACATTGTGTCGAGTCCCCGCGTACTCCGCACCGGGATTCCCGAGTCCGACGATGGCGATTGGAGGCACGACTCATGCCGAGTGGAGGGTTAAGGAGTTCGGCCGTCCGCCCGAAGCAGTCAACCTTCGGAGGATTCGCTTTCCTCCGACCCTTCTCCGTCGGAGGCTTCCTCCGCGGCTTCTTCGCCGGCGGGCTCGTCGCCCTCTTCTTCTCCCGCGGCGGCCCGTCCGCTGGCACTGCCCACGCAGGAAACCAGCACTTGGGCGGCGTCGGCCACGTAGGTAACGCCTTCGATCTCGGGCAAGTTCTGCACTTGTAGGTTCTCGCCCAGTTCCAATTCCGTTACGTCCAACTCGACGGAGGAAGGCAATTGGCTCGGGCGGCAACGAATTTCAATTTCGTTTGCGTTCACGTCCAGAATACCCCCGGAGTTCTTAACTCCTACTGCGTCACCGACCAAAACCAAGGGCACCTTAGTGGTCAATTCCTGGCCGCGCATGACTTGGATGAAGTCGATGTGCAGTATGGCGTCCGTGGTGGGATGGCGTTGAAGCTCCTTGATCAAGGCCAATTCGCCCTCGCCTTCACCAAGCCGAAGGCTGAATAGGGAAGCGACTCCGGAGGAGTTGCGCATGAGGGTGCGGAATTCGCGCTCGTCGAACGAATAGCTCTTGTTAACTTCCTTACCGTAATAGATTGCGGGCACGCGACCGCCGGAGCGCAGTTGCTTGCACGCTTTGCGCCCCTTTTCCGTGCGTTCTGTTACGTTGAGGGTGAGTTCGTTTAGTTCGGACATGACCTAGGGTCTCCTTTTTGAGGAAAAAGGGTAGAGAGTAAAGAAGGAGGCGAGCCGGCGCAAGACAAACCCGCAAGGCCGAACTATAGCATGGCAAGCGCCTCGAATCACTCGAATGCGACGGGGTGAAATGCCGGAACGGCTAACCGGATGCGGTACAACCCGTAGGGCTTTCCTCGGCCATCGGCTCCCTTCGTGCCCGCCGTGACGTACAGGGTCTTGTCCTCCTTGCCCCGCCCGAAGGCGCAGTTGGTCGGCGAACCCGGGGTGGGAATGAAGGCGAGATGTTCGCCCGATGGCGAAAAAACGTATACCCCGCCCTTCTCGCCCCGTCCCGCCGTGGCGTAGACATTGCCCTCTGCGTCGAGAGCCATCCCGTCCACGCCCCTGCCCGGGGAAAAATCGTGGATGACTTTTTTTCCTCCGAATGTGCCGTCCTTCTTCAAGGGAAAGGCGAGTAAAGTACGCGTGCCCCCTTCCTCCACCTCATGGTCCGCCACGTAGGCCACCTTGCCGTTCTTGGAAAAGATGATTCCGTTGGGCTTCTTGGCCTTCTTGCTCGCGAGCCTAACCTCGCCCTCGACGCTAATTATGAAGACGCCTTGGAAATCGATTTCCCTGGGCTCGTCGCCCAAGTAGCGCGGGTCGGTGAAGTAAATACTGCCGTCGGGGCGAATAGCGAGGTCGTTTGGGCTGTTGAACCGTTTGCCTTTGTATGAATCGGCAACGGTCTTCACGGTACCGTCCTTTTCCATACGGGAAATGCGGCGGCCTCCGTCATTGGCTCCTTCGCAAGCCACCAACTGTCCCTTGGCGTCGAACATCAGACCGTTGGTCTTGCCGTTCGGGTTCCGAATCACGGAAACCTTGCCGTCTTCCGGGTTCCAGCGTAGAAGTCGATTACCGATGTCGCTGAAGTACACCGACCCGTCGGGAGCCGCTGCCGGTCCCTCGGTAAACACACCCTCGTCGTACAAAACCTCGAGTTTGGAACCCTTAGGGACAATGGCTTCTTGGGCCGTGGGCGTGAAGGCTGCCTCTCCTGCAAGAAGCGAGCGAAATGTAAAACACGACCATACGGAAATTAGGCAAATGCGTTTCATTCGCGCATTGGGAACCGCCCAGTGGACGCACGCAAGTAAGAATTAGCCTTCGGGCCTATCTTCGAGCCATTCCGCTCAAGCGCCCTTCGCGGGAAACCGGACGTCCTAAACGCAAGTCCAGCCGCTATTGTTTTCATGCAGGTTCCATTAGACTTTCGCAAACAACGACAAACTATACCGAAACAAACGGATGAAACCACAGGTTGGAACAGACAAGCCGAACGAGACGCCCGTCAAGCAGGTGATTCCGGCTTTCCGTACCACGAGCTGGCGGCCCGTGTCCTTTTTCGGCGAAGGGCTGGCCAAACGGAAAGCCCGTCGCGTCTATGAAAGGCGCGGCGGGGTTCACGGTGTTGGAGCCGCATTCGTCTTCAACGAGTCCGTCGCCGTCACCCGTTCTTGAATTGAGCACAGGGAACCTTAGTCCTCTTCCCGGGAGCTTGCCTTTATATCTTTCTTGTTCGACTTGAGCTTTTCCAACTTCGGGCGGATGACGAAGGTGCAGTAGCTTTGGTTGGGGTTGCGTCGAAAATAGTCCTGGTGGTAGTCCTCCGCCGGATAGAAGGCGGGGGCAGCTGTGATTTGCGTGACCACGGGTTCGGTTAAGGTTTCGCCTAAGATTGCCTTCCACTTTT
Source organism: uncultured Opitutia bacterium (assembly GCA_964012695.1). Lineage (GTDB taxonomy): Bacteria > Verrucomicrobiota > Verrucomicrobiia > Opitutales > Seribacteraceae > CAXGVD01. The sequence goes on along the minus strand of CAXGVD010000034.1, from coordinate 4,155 downwards.
CGGCGGCGGAGCGCTGGGCCTCGTTGTGGTACATGACTACGGAGCGGTATTGCGTACCTACGTCCGCGCCTTGTCGGTTGAGGCTTGTGGGGTCGTGACATTGGCCGAAGAGGTCGAGCAAGGCGACAAAGCTGACGACGGAGGGGTCGAAGGTGATGCGAACGACTTCGGCGTGCCCCGTCTCCCCCGTGCAGATTTCCTCGTAGGTGGGGTTGGGGTTCGGGCCGCCAGCGTAGCCTGAGACGACGTCCTTCACGCCGTCAACCAATTCGAAGACGGCCTCCGTGCACCAAAAACAACCACCTCCGAAGGTGGCGATCTGCAAGGCTTGGGGCTCGACCTCATCGTTGGTGTTATTCTTCATGACTTGCTTCGTCTTCGTTTCCAAACAGCCCGTCCACGCTAGCAGGACGGCCAAGGCGCAAAACCTTTTCATCATTAGTTTACGATGCGGAAATTCGGGCCTCGGAGCAACGAAAGAAGCGAGCGGGCGAAAAAAAGTTTGCGGAAACTCTTCACGCGGCCCTCAATTCGGAGGCATGAACACCAAGCAATCTCGTCGTCGTTTCGTACTTCAATCTGGCAAGCTCGTCGCTGCAAGTTCCGCCGCCTATGTTTCCGCCCCGTTCATCCTGGACGCGGAAAAGGGTTCACCCAACGAACGTCTGCGTTTCGGCTGCATCGGAGTGGGCGGCCGCGGCACCAGCATAGCTAATGCCGCCCGCCGTTTCTCCGATGTCGTCGCCGTATGCGATCTGGACACTCAGCGCATCGAGCGCGTAAACAAGGCTCTCGCACAAGGCAAGGCGGACGGCTATCAGGACTACCGCAGGATTCTCGACCGCAAGGACGTCGACTTCGTCACTATCGGCACCACTGACCACTGGCACGTCCGCATCGCTCTCCAAGCCATGAAGGCCGGCAAGGACGTCTATTGCGAAAAGCCGCTCACCCTCACCATCGACGAGGGCAAGCAAATTTGCAGGACGACCAAGGAGACGGGGCGCGTCTTTCAGGTCGGCACCCAGCAACGCACCGAAATGGGGCAGAAATTCCTCACCGCCATCGGCATCATCCGCGAGGGCCGTATCGGCAAGGTCAAGAAGGTGACCTGCAACATCGGTGGGGCTCCGCGAGGTGGTCCCTTCAAGAAGTCCGACCCGCCCGCCAACCTCGACTGGAACACTTGGCTGGGACAAGCTCCGCTGGTGGACTATATTAAGGAGCGCTGCCACTACCAGTTCCGCTGGTGGTACGAATACTCCGGCGGCAAGATGACCGACTGGGGAGCACACCATGTCGACATCGGTCAGTGGGCCATCGATCAAATCGGCGACGGCCAAGGTCCTTTGAGCCTGGACCCCATTGTAGGCGAGCACCCCGTCCCGCTCAAGAAGGGCATACCAACCAAGGACAACTATTACAATACTTCCCACAACTTTCACATTCGTTGTCGCTTCGCCGACGACGTGGAACTCAACATAGTCAGTAAGTCCGAGCACGGAAACGGGGTGTTCTTCGAGGGCTCCGACGGCAACCTCTTCGTCAGCCGCGGAAGGCTTTCGGGAGACGCTGCCGCGGGCCTCAAGGAAAAGCCTCTCGCATCCACCACCATCAAAAAGATCTACAAGGGCAAGACGCCCACCAACCACATGGAGAACTTTATCGCCTGCATGAAGGATCGCGAGGACCCCGTCTCCGACGTCTACTCCCACCATCGGGCCATGACCACCTGCCATCTCGCCAACATCGCAATCCGCCTCGGCCGCAAGCTGAAATGGGACCCGAAGACCGAGCAAATCGTCGGGGACGAAAAGGCCAACGCCTGGCAAGCCCGCGATCAACGAGCGGGATTCGAGACACACACCTGAGCTGGGGGGGCTCTCCCCCATCCTCTCGGCCCCGAGGAAAGGGTGCCGCTTATGCTTAGTCGGGCAGCCAAACAACCGTCTTTTTCCCGAGGCGGAGAAGAAAAGAGGTTTGACTCCAACGCGTTACCGGCATGATTTTCTTCTAGTACCTAGTACTGCCCGTCATGCCAATCTTGCCTGCAGCCGCGGCAACCGCCAGAAGTGTCTTTCGCAAGCGAAAGACGAGGAAAGGATTTGCCTTGGTTCTCAGTCTTGCCCTGCTGGCCCTCATCTTCATCCTCGTCGTCACCCTGACGAGCTATGTATCGATCGAGTTGCGCCGTGTCCAGTTGCGTGAAGAAGCCGTTCTCGCCCAAACCCACGCAAGGCTGGGGCTGAAAGTGGCTTGGGGCGAACTCGTTAAGCACGTTGGCCCGGACCAGCGAATCACCTCTCAAGCCGAGTTGCTGACCGACCGAGCGCGCTCGTCCGCCTCGTCGCTCAAGGGCGGGAAACATTGGACGGGAGTCGTGGACGCCAACGACAAGGCCGTGTCGCCTGTCTGGCTCGTCTCTGGAATCGATCCCGACCCCGAAGTCCTTGGCGTCGACTCCTCCGCGGAGCTAGTTGCCATGGTCCCCGCTACCGAATCCTCGGCGGAGGACGCCGTGCTGGTTGAAAAGGTGAATGTCTATGGCCAGCCCGCCTCGTCCTCGAGTGTCCCTTCCTACATCGAGCACCGCTCGACGGGCGGTTTTGCCTACTGGACGGGCGACGAAGGCCTGAAGGCGAAGATCAACATGACCCGAGGCGATGACGCCCTCAGCACCACGGGTTTCGCCCCTTCGCTTATTCCCGGGCTGGAGGCCTTGGAAGCGAACGTGCCGCCTGCGGAACGGCCCAAACTACTCTCGGCTGAGGCCCTTGTGGACGTGACCGGAGCCATCGGCGAGAGCACCTTGCGGGAACGTTTCCACGACGTCACCGTCCACGGGCACGGCGTGCTCGCCAACGTGAAGGGCGGTGGCCTGCGGAGGGATTTGACGGCGGGCCTCCAGCCCGAGGCGAAGGACTCGGAAGGCAAGCCAGTGCTGACTGGAGACGAGCAAATCTTCGGGCCCGCTGGTTCGGACGGATCCGAAACGGGCGTTTCCAGCGGAGCGGGGTATGTTCCGGGGCGGGGCTTTCCCGAACTTCAGGGCTACGAAGTCTGGAATAACATCCGGCGGAACGGAGGCGGCGGTTACACGGCGGGCAGTGGCCGCCGCCCCATGGACCCCACCTCCCCCTACTGCAAGATGGTCGCGCGTTCGCCGCAGTCCTATTCCCTGCTCATCGAAGACCTCAACGATTTCGACTGGGACCTCCGCTTGGACGCCCTGCGCCTCAGCGACGGCAACATTCTACTCACCTTCAACTACAATTCTCCCGCCGGCTTCAACCACACCGTAATGGACAACCGGCAGAATCCTATCCCCGGTATGACCCGTTGCCACTACAGCCAGTGGCGGCGGGGCAAGGTGTACTCCACTATCGTGCAGAGCCAAGTGGAAGAAGTAAGCCTTGATCCAGGCGGTCCGCTTTGGGACCAGCTCCGGGATTACTACAATCTTCGGGCCACGGACGACGGCCGGGTGCAGCCGCAAGCCCAGATGGAAGACAAGGTGGGAGTCCACCCCGTGATCAGCCGGGCCCAGTTTTTCCACTTTCCCACCTACGACCGTGACTCTCGAGGCAAGTACCTGATCAACAGCCACCTCATGCCCGCCATTGTGTTGTGGAATCCGCATGACGAGGACTTGGACGCATCCACCTACACCGTAGCCCTCTGGAATCGCGAACAATACGGCTTCGGCGACGATTTCCGTATCTACTATAACGACCGCAATGTCTGCGAACGCAACTACTACCGCTGGCATCCTCGCAAGAAAGGCGGCCCCGAAGGAGAAATTCTCGATCAGCGGCGGTCTCGCGTGGATATCAAGGGAAAGAATCCCGAGCCCGGATACCCGAATGCCCGCTGGCCCTATATCGACTTGGAGAACAAAATCGGCGTCGACTTGGTCGGCCCCTGCCGCCCCGGTCGCATCTGGACTTTTCTCGATACCGTTCCAGGCGAAACTTACGAAGTGCGCTTTCCCTTCGGCCTCAACAAGGATGACCGGCCCAAGCCCTATGTCAGACGGGGCATCGTCTCGTGGGACGGCGTGGACATGGCCACATTCGAGGGTAATACCGAATTATTCACTTACGGCACGCCCCAAGACTATGTCACCTTCACCGCCGTGGCCACCTCCAACCGCAC
>CAXGVD010000033.1:0-12105 GCA_964012695.1 uncultured Opitutia bacterium | reverse complement strand
GAGACCGTCGTCGCCTTCCGCCCGTACTTGTTCGACGATAGCGGCGACGGAACTTTCGACCTCGGGGTCTCGAGCGGCGGCGGCCAGGTCGGGGCCGAGTTGGTCGAAAAGGGCGGGGTCGTCTCCGTTCAGCCGTTTCATCGCGAGGTCATTCCCACTCGATGGTGCCGGGGGGCTTGGAACTCACGTCGTAAACCACGCGGTTGGCTCCCTTGACTTCGTTGATGATGCGGTTGGAAAGGGTGCGGAGTAACTTGTCAGGCAACTGAGCCCAGTCCGCCGTCATGGCGTCGCTGCTTGTCACGGCCCGGATGGCGATGACGTGCTCATAGGTGCGTTCGTCTCCCATGACGCCGACGCTCTTGACGGGGAGGAAAACACAGAAGGCTTGCCAGAGCTTGTAGTACTGGCGGGAACGGAGGAGTTCCTCCTGGAGGATGGCGTCGGCTTGACGCAGGATTCGTAGGCGATTTCTCGTGATGTCTCCCACGACCCGTACTCCCAGTCCGGGTCCGGGGAAGGGGTGCCGGTAGAGGACGTCTTTGGGCAGTCCCAAGCCCAGTCCTACTTCGCGGACCTCGTCCTTGAACAATTCCCGTAGAGGTTCGAGGAGCTTGAGCTTCATGTTTTTAGGGAGTCCGCCCACGTTGTGGTGGCTCTTGATGAGGGCGGCAGGGTTACCGCCGATGGGCACGCTCTCGATGACGTCCGGGTAGAGGGTGCCTTGAGCGAGGAAATCGACGTCCCCGACGGAGGACACGGCTTCGTCGAAGACCTCGATGAAGGTCTTGCCGATGATTTTCCTTTTGCGCTCGGGATCGGTGACGCCCTTGAGGCGCTTGAGGAAGGTGGCCGAGGCGTTGACCACCTTGAGGCGTCCAGGGAAGTTGTCGCGGAAGAGTTTCTTTACCTGCTCGCGTTCGTTGAGGCGAAGAAGCCCGTTGTCCACGAAGACGCAGGTCAGCCTGTCGCCGATGGCCCGCTGAATGAGGGCGGCGGCCACGGAGGAGTCCACCCCTCCGCTGAGTCCGAGGATGACGCGTCTGCTCCCCACCTTTTTCCGAATATCCTGGATGCAACGGGTGGTGAAGTCCTCCAGGCTCCAGTCGCCCTTGCAATTGCAGACGCCGACGAGAAAGTTCCTCAAAAGCTCCACGCCCCGTTCGGTGTGCTCGACCTCGGGGTGGAACTGGAGGCCGTAGAAGCGCCGTTTCGGGTCCTCGATGGCGGCGAAGTCCGAGTTCTCGGTGGCGGCGATGGGGCGAAAGCCGGGGGGGAGCTTGCCAAGGCGGTCGCCGTGAGAATTCCACACATCCAATTTCTCCGGCAGACCCTTGAAGAGGGCGCCCTTGCGGGAAATCTTGAGGCGTCCGCGACCATATTCACGGTTGGAGCTGTTCTCCACCTTGCCGCCGAGGAGGTGCCCCATGAGCTGGAGGCCGTAGCAAATGCCGAGGACGGGGACGCCGAGACGAAACAGCTCCTTGCGCGGTTTCGGGGCTCCTTTGGCAAGTACGGAGGCGGGACCGCCGGAGAGGATGATGCCCGCGGGGGAAAGTTCCTTGAGCTTCTTGACGGGGACGTCGAAGGGAAGGACGAGTGAATAAATCTTGGCTTCGCGAATACGGCGGGCGATGACCTGCGTGTACTGCGAGCCGAAGTCGAGGACGACGATTGTCTGCGGCATGGCGAACGTCTCGCGAATCAAAAGCGAAGACGCAAGTTATTCTTCGCGCAGGTGGGGCAATCGGCGGACTCTCGTTCGCCTCGAACTTGGTACAAATCCCCGCACTTGATACAGTGGAAGAGGGAGGACGCTGCCAATTCGCGGTAGGCCTTGGCGTCTCGGTTCTCGTAATAAAACCAGAGGCCCAATGAGACGAGCAGGGCGGCTGCTACGTAGAGGAGAACAAGCCAATCGAAGGGAATCGCAAATGAGGCATCCATGACGCTTTGGCGTAGTGGATGGAGCGCGAAGCCCGTGGGCAGCGTAGAGAACGGTCGGCGTCTTAGCCGTCCTTCTTGTCCTCGCCTTCAGACTCGGTCTCTTCGGTTCCGTCGGAAGCCTTTTCGGCTTCCTCGGCGGAACCTTCCGCTTCGGGTTTGTCGGAAGTTTCTTCTTCGGCGGAATCCTCTTCGGAATCGGATTCCTCGGCTGGTTCTTCCTTGGCCTCAGGTTGCTTTTCGGAGGTAGCTTCCTCGGCGGCGTCTTCGGATTCGGTTGCTTTTTCCGCAGAGGCTGGGGGCTCTTCGGAAGCTTGTTCTTTGGAGTTGGCTTTCTCGGCGGTCTCCTCCGCAGGTTTTTCCTCGGCGGGGGCCTTGTTTTCCTTGGGCGCCTTTTTCCTTTTCTTCTTCTTGCTGTAGCCTTCGTCGCCGGCTAGGACCAGCTCGATGAGGGCCATGTCGGCGGCGTCGCCTCGGCGCGGAATTGCCAGCTTGTAGATGCGAGTGTAGCCGCCGGAGCGGTCCACGAATTCCTCGGCCAGTTCGTCGAAGAGCTTTTTCGTCACCTTCTTGTCGCGGAGGCGGGAGATGGCAAGGCGGCGTAAGTGCACCTTTTTCGCGGCATCTTCCGCCAAGTGGGCCTTCTTGGCCAAGGTGATGATTTTCTCGACGGCGGGCCTCAGGGCCTTGGCCTTGGCGAGGGTGGTGCGTATGCGTCCGTGCCGAATGAGAGCGCAGGCGAGGTTGGCCACGAGGGCCACCCTGTGGGCGGACTTTACGCCGAGTTGGTGGTTGTGCTTGCGGTGGCGCATGGAAAAAGGCGCGGCGGCGCTTAGTTGGCGGAGGTCTCGAGCAGACGGCTCTCGAACTTCATGCCGAGTGAGAGTCCGAGTTGCTCGAGTTTCGCTTTGATTTCGTTGAGGGACTTTTTGCCGAAGTTGCGGTACTTGAGCATTTCCGGCTCTGTTTTGGTGGCGAGTTCACCGACGGTGGTTATGTTGGCGTTGTTTAGGCAGTTAGCGGCCCGTACGGAAAGCTCGATTTCGTTCACGCTCATGCTGAGGAGGTTGCGGAGGCGGTTTTGCTCTTCGCTGACTTCCTTGGCCTGACTTTCGAAATGGATTTCCTCGTCGCTGATTTCCTCGAAGACATCGAGGTGGTGGCGAAGGATGGCGGCGGATTGCTTGAGGGCGTCGTCGGGGATGATGCGTCCGTCGGTGTAGACTTCCAGAATGAGCTTGTCGTAGTCCGTCATCTGGCCGACCCGGGTGTTCTGTACATCGTACTTAACGAGCCGAACCGGGCTGTAGAGGGCGTCCACGTTGATAACGCCAATAGGCTGGTCCTCGATCTTATTGTCCTCGCCGAGGCAGAAGCCGCGTCCCGTGGAGACGATAAGCTCGGCCTGCACGCGGCGCTTACGGTCCGTGGTGAGGATGAGTTGCTCGGGGTTCTTGACCTCAACTCCGTCCACGAGGGAAAGATCTCCGGCGGTGATTTCCCCTTCTCTCTCGACGTCCAAGGTGATGGCGACCTCCTCGCTCTTGTGGCAGACGAGTAGAATCTTCTTCAGGTTAAGGACGATGTCGCAGACATCCTCCACAATGCCGTCCACGCTCTGGAATTCGTGGGAGACGCCGTCGATCTTGAGGCTGGAAATGGCAGCCCCTTCGATGGAGCTTAGGAGCACGCGGCGGAAGGCGTTTCCGATGGTGTGCCCGTATCCGGACTCGAAGGGCTCGGCGACGAATTTCGCGTAAACGTCGGTGGCTGAGTCCTCTTCTTTGATGAGACGGTTAGGTAGTTCGAACTTTCCAAGTCGAGTGGCCATGATCGGTGTGGGTTAAGTGAAACGGTAAGTAATAAATAGGAGAGAGGGTAGGAATCAGCGGCTGTAGAACTCGACGATAAGCTGAATGTTGATGCTTTGGTCGAGTTCCTCAGGATCGGGCATGCGCATGACCGTCCCTTGGAGGGAGTCTGGGTTTACGTTAACCCACTCGGGGGATGGGCGGTACTGTGCGTCCTCCAGGTTGCGGGTGGCGAGCTGGCGGGAGGAAGTCTTTTCCCGCACGCCGATGACGTGGCCCGCGGTGACCTGAAAACTGGGGACGTCCACCTTACGTCCGTTGACATGGACATGCCCGTGGTTGACGAACTGGCGTGCGGCCTGGCGGGTTTTTGCGAAGCCCATGCGGTAAACGACGTTGTCCAGTCGGGTTTCGAGCAGGGTGAGGAAAACTTCGCCCGTCACGCCCGTTTTGCGCTTTGCCTTTTCGAAGAGGTTGCGGAATTGCTTTTCAGTGAGGCCGTAGGAGTAGCGGAGTTTCTGCTTCTCGTTGAGGCCAATGCCGTAGTCGCTGATCTTGCGGCGGAAACGCGGGCCGTGTTGCCCGGGAGGGTAGGAACGGCGCTCGAAAGCCTTGTTCGCGGGGAACAGGGCCATGCCGAATCGGCGGTTGATACGAGTGGTGGGTCCGGTGTAGCGGGCCATGACGTGTTGGGAAAAGTGGTTGGTGTGTCGAGTGAAAGAGAAGGTCCGTTCTTACACGCGGCGACGCTTGGGCGGGCGGCAACCGTTGTGTGGAACGGGCGTTACGTCTATGATGGTGGAGACCTTGAAGCCGAGGCTTTGGAGGGAGCGGATAGCGGAGTCCCGTCCCATGCCGGGGCCCTTCACCTTAACAATGACTTCCTTCATGCCGTGGGACATGGCCACACGACCAGCGTCCTGAGTGACGACTTGGGCCGCGTAGGCGGTGGACTTGCGGGAACCGCGGAAGTTGCACTTGCCCGAGGAGGACCATGATACGACGTTGCCGCGGAGGTCGGAGAAGGTGACCTTGGTGTTGTTGAAGGTGGCGATCACATGGCAGATGCCGTTGGTGACGTTCTTGCTCCCCTTCGCCTTGCGGACCTTGACTTGCTCGATGTTGGCCCCGAGGAGGTCTTCGGCGGTCTCCTCCTTTTTTTCCTCTTCGGACTGTTCGCCTTCTTCGCCTTCCTTGGCCTCTTTGTTGTCGCCGTCCTTCGATTCTTCCTTGGCAGCGGCTTCGGTTTTTTCTTCGGCTTCGGCGGAGGCTTCCTCCTTCTTCTCTTCGGCGGGAGGAGCGGCTTTTTCCTGCTCTTCCTTGACGGGGGCTTCTTTTGGGGCCTCTTGCTCGGAGGCTTTTTCCTCGGTGTTTTCCGTTTCGTCGCTCATGGGATTCTTGCGGTTTCGGTTTGAAATTGGTTACGAGGCCTTGCGTACCACGCCCACCGTCTTGCGTCCGCCCTTGCGGGTGCGGGCGTTGGTACTGGTGCGTTGACCGCGTACGGGTAGACCTCGCTGGTGGCGCAACCCGCGGTAGCAGCGGATACTCTGGAGGCGCTTCATGTTAGAGGTGATTTGGCGGCGCAGGTCGCCTTCAACCATGTACTTGCGCTCCAGGATCACATTGCTGATTTGGCTTAACTCCTGTTCGCTGAGGTCTTGGGTCCGCCGATTCGGATCGATGCCGGTCTCCTCCAGTATGCTTTTGGCCCGGGTGGGTCCGATGCCGTACACGTAGCGAAGCGAGTACTGGATTTTTTTGCGGTTGGGAATGTCTACTCCGAGTAGGCGGGCCATGGTTCTTTGCTTGGTTGAAAGGTGAGGAGGAGGGTGTGTTTACTTGAGGAAGAAGGCCGCGAGGCCGAGAAGGAGGAGGGCGACGGAAACCCAGATGAGGGGGCGCCATTGTTTTTCGAAGTCGCGCAGTTCGAGCGCCTCGATGCCTTGGCCCTTGGTCGCGGCGCCGCGTCCACGGATGCGTCCCTTGCGGAGGAAACCGTCGTAATGGCGTTGAAGGAGAAAGGTCTCGATTTGGCGCATGGTATCCAGTACCACGCCCACGATGATGAGCAGGCCGGTGCCCCCGAAGAACATCGCCACGTTGTAGGACACGCCTGCGGTGCTGAAGATGATGTCGGGGAAGACCGCGATTAGGGTGAGGAAGACGGCGCCGGCAAGGGTGAGGCGGGTCATCACGAAGTCGAGGAAGCGGGCGGTGGGGTCTCCTGGACGCACGCCGGGCACGTAGCCGCCGTTTTTCTTCAAGTCGTCGGCGATCTGGACGGGCTTGAACATGATGGAGACCCAGAAGTAACTGAAGACGAGGATGAGGGAGGCGTACACCGTGTAGTAAAGCCAGCCGCGACTACCGAACATATCCGCGAGTTCGAGGGCGAAGTTGGTTTCGTTCGGGCCGTCCGCGAGGGCGGCGCCCAAGGTGCGTAGTAGTTGGGCAGGGAACATCAGGATGGCGCTGGCGAAGATGACGGGCATCACACCGGCGTAGTTTACCTTGAGGGGAAGAAATGAGCTTTGCCCGCCGAATACCTTGCGTCCCACGACGCGCTTGGCGTACTGTACGGGAATCTTTCGCTGAGCCTGAGTCACGGCGACGACTCCCGCCACCACCACGAGGAACAGCCCGACCATGAGAAGCGCTTTCACCAGCACCAGATTGTCGTCGGTGGATTCGAAGACGATGGCGTAGGCGTCGGCGAGGGCCTTAGGCAGGTCCGCTAGGATGCCCACGGTGATCAGAAGGGAAATGCCGTTGCCGATGCCCCGCTGGGTGATTTGCTCCCCGAGCCACATTAGGATGAGGGAGCCCGTGGTGAGGAAAATCACGGTATTGAAGAGGAACATGGAGGACTGGGAGACCACGATGTTGCCGAAGGGTTGGTCGTCCAAGCCTCTGTTTCCAGGGTCGAAGCCTTGTATTAGGGAGCCGGGACTATCCCGCAGGGCCATGGCCAGCAACCCGCCCTGCACGATGCAGATTACTATGGTGAGGTAGCGCGTGTACTGGGAGATTTTTTGCCGCCCGGGTTCGCCTTCCTGCTGGAGCCTGGCGATTTGGGGAAACACGGCGCCCATGAGCTGCATGATGATGGAGGCGCTGATGTAGGGCATGATGCCCAAGGCGAAGAGGGCGCCGTTAAGGAGGGCGCCCCCGGTGAACATGTTATAGAAGCCGAGGATGTCGTTGGCTCCGTCCTTGGTTTGCTCGGCGCTCCAGCGGAAAAACTCCCGAATGGGAGTGGGGTCGATTCCCGGAAGAGGAATGTTGGCCCCGACCCGCGCAATGAACAACAACGCCAGCGTGAAGAAGATGCGCTGGCGAAGCTCGGGTATCTTGAGCGAGTTCGTGAAGGCCGAAAGCATGGCGAGGAAGTGTGTTGCGCGACGGGTGCGGTCGGTGGCTTCTCAGGCGTCGAGGCGTTTAGGCGATAAGGTTCACGGAACCGCCCGCGGCTTCAATCTTCTCTTTGGCGGAGGAGGAGCACTTGTGGGCGTTCACGGTGACGGCTTTGGAGATTTCTCCGTCTCCGAGCAGCTTGAGGATGGCGGCATTGCGGCGGATGAGGCCGGCGGCCTTCGCGGAGTCGAGGTCGAGGACGTTGCCGTCGAGCTTTTCCAGTTCACCGACATTCACGGTGTCGATTTGCTTTTGGAAGCGGGCTTGGTTGAATCCACGTTGGGGGAGCTTGCGGAAGAGAGGCATTTGGCCGCCTTCGAAGCCAGCTCTGAGGGAGTAGCCGGCTCGGGCCTTGGCCCCCTTGTGTCCACGTGTGCAGGTTTTACCGTGGCCGTTGCCTTCACCCCGTCCGACGCGTCGTTTCGGGCGGGTTGCCCCGGCGGGAATCGCATTCTGCTTCATCAGGAGTTTTCCTCGTTTTCTGTGGTTTCGGAGACTTGGCCCTCGGGAGTTTTTTCGGCGGCTTCGGGAGCTTCTTCGACGGAGGCCTCGGCGACTTCTTCTACGGGAGCCTCAGCGGGAGCTTCGGCTTCGGTGCTCTCTTCCGTTTTCTCGTCGGCGGTGCCGTTGAGGTTCATGCCTCGGACTTCTTCGCCGCGTATGGCGGAGATGCGTTCGGCGGTACGTAGTTCCTCGAGGCCGGCCATGGTGGCAGTGACGACGGCGAGGTGGTTGTTGGAGCCGAGGGACTTGGAGAGCACGTTTTTCACGCCCGCGGCCTCCAGCACGGCTCGGACGCCCCCACCCGCGATGATTCCCGTACCCGGACGGGCGGGGCGCAGCAGTACCTTCCCTCCGTCGGCCTTGCCGAGGACTAGGTGGGGAATGGTTTCGCCGTCGAGGGAGACGGGGCGCATGTCCTTGCGGGCTCGCTCCGTGCCCTTACGGATGGCGTCGGGCACCATTTGGGCCTTGCCATAACCGAAGCCGACGCGTCCATTCTGGTCGCCGACAACGACGAGGGCCGCGAAGCTGAAGCGACGGCCGCCCTTCACGACCTTGGCGCAACGGTTGATGTGCACGACCTTTTCGAAAAATTCTGATTCTTCCTCCTCTTGGGGAGGCCTTCTTCTGCTGTTGCGTCTGCCTGCGGGTTGCGAACTCATGAGAAAAATTACAGGTATGGGTTAAAAGGCGAGGCCGGCTTCGCGGGCACCTTCGGCGAAGGCTTTCACGCAACCGTGGTATTTGCGGGCAGCACGGTCGAAGACGACGACCGAGATGCCTGCAGCCTTGGCCCGTTCGCCGATGGTCTTGCCCAGTTGGGAGGCACCTTCCACGTTCGGCTTGTGAGTACCGAGGTCCTTCTCGTTGGTGGAGAGGGCGACGAGGGTACGGGCCGCTTCGTCGTCGATGCACTGGGCGTGGACGTTCTTGTTGGTGAAGCGGACGGTGAGACGGGGTCGGTCCGCCGTGCCCCGCACCTTCTTGCGGATGCGCCAGCGCCTCTTTTGGGCGAGTTCCTTCTTCTTGGCCAGTTTCATGGAAGTGGAGATGGAAAGATTGCGAACGGTTGAAATGGGTTCGGACTCAGGCGGACTTTTTGCCTTCTTTGCGGCGGACGAATTCGCCGAGGATACGGACGCCTTTGCCCTTGTAAGGCTCGACGGGGAAGTAGTCCTTGATTTCAGCAGCGACTTGACCGACCTTCTGCTTGTCGGCTCCCTCGACGTGAATCTTCACGTTGTCGGCCACGGTGACATTGACGCCCTCGGGAATGGGATGGTTCACGGGGTGAGAGTGGCCGAGTTCGAGGTTGATGAGGTTGCCTTTGACGGTGGCCCGAAAACCGACGCCCTCGATGAGCAAGTCCTTGGAAAAGGGCTCTACGACGCCCTTAAGCATGTTGGCCACGATGGCCCGGGCGGTACCGTACATGGCCCGGGTGTCCCGTCCGTCGTTGGTGGGAGAAACCTTCACTTCTTCACCGTCCACCACTATTTGGACCAGCTTCGAAAAGCTTTGCTCCAGCTTACCCTTGGGGCCGGAGACGTTGACTTTGTTGTCCGTCACGCTCACCTCCACGCCGGAGGGGATTGGAATAGGTAACTTGCCGATTCTGCTCATTGCTCTCTCTTTCCTGGGTCGAAGGGGAGGAAAATCACCAGACGTTGCATAGAACTTCTCCGCCAACCTTGCCGCGGCGGGCAGAAGCATCGTCGATGATTCCCCGAGGGGTGCTGAGAATGGAAATGCCAAGACCGCCCAGAACCCTGGGGATTTCCCGATAGCCGCAATAAACCCGGCGGCCAGGCTTGCTGTTGCGCTCGATGCCCTTGATGGCGTGCTTGCCGTTTTCGGCGTACTTAAGGCGAATTTCGAGCTTCTTGTGTCCGTCTTCCTCGCTTTCGGAGAAATCCTCCACGAAGCCCCGTTTCTTGAGGATACCCGCGATGCCGACGCGGAGTTTGGAGTGCGGATATGAGCAGGAGGACTTGCCCGCGCTTCCGGCGTTGCGGATCACGGTGATGAAGTCGCCTATGGTGTCGTGTACGGACATGGTCTTGAAGTGTTCGAGGTTGGAATTACCAAGAGGCCTTTATGACGCCGGGAATCTTACCGTTCACAGCGAGTTCGCGGAAGGTGATCCGGGAGAGCCCAAACTTGCGGATTACGGCCCGGGGACGTCCCGTGACGGAGCAACGGTTGCGTACCCGGATTGGGGAGGAATTCCGCGGGAGCTTGGCGAGCTTGGCCTGGGCGACATAGAAATCCTCCTCGGAGGTTTCGGGGTCGGCCATGACGGCCTTCAGGGCGGCGCGCTTCTTGGCGTGGCTCGCCACCATGCGGATGCGCTTCTTGTTGCGGGCGACTGATGATTTCTTGGCCATGACTTAAAACGGAAAAGGTATGCTTGAGGGAAAGGAAGAAACGTGCGGCAGAGCAGTTCAGGCCGCTTCCTGTTGCTCGGAAGAGCTTTTGCGGAATGGTATACCGAGGGCGGAGAGGAGTTCACGGGATTCGTCGTCGGTAGTCGCGGAGGTCACGATGCAGATGTCCAGCCCCACGTTGGTGCGTTGTCGCTCCACGTTGATTTCGGGGAAAATGCTGTGGTCAGTAACGCCGAGGGTGTAGTTGCCGTTTCCGTCGAAGCGGGTGGGCACACCCCGGAAGTCCCGGATGTTGGGCAGGGCGATGGCGATGAGGCGAAGCAGGAAGTCCCACATGACGTTTCCGCGCATGGTCACCTTCATTCCCACGGGCATGCCTTGGCGGGTCTTGAAGTTGGAGACACTGATGCGGGCCTTGCAGACCACGGGCGATTGCCCCGAGAGGGCGGCGAGGTCCTTGCGGAGGTCCTCGATGCCGGCCTTGTCCTTCTCCACCCCGAAGGCCGAGTTGAGGACTACCTTTTCGATTTTAGGCGCCTGGTGCACGTTCTTGTAGCCTTGACTCTTCATCAAGGCGGGAACGATTTGCTCCAAGTATTGTTTCTTAAGGTAAGGTTGGCTCATGTCTCAGTTCCTCAGGCGGAGCGGCGGGCGGCGAAGCGTTCGCCGAGCATGACGTTCGAGTAATGGACGGAAGCTTCCCGTTCGACGATGGCGCCCTCCGGGTTGTCCTGCGTTTTGCGTTCGTGGCGTTTGACGAGGTTCACGCCCTCCACGATGACCCGGTTCTTCACCCGGTCCACCTCGAGCACTTTGCCTTTGCGGCCCTTGTGCTCGCCGGAGATGACGACGACCTCGTCTCCTCTCTTGATTCTCTTGGCCATGGTCAGAGCACCTCCGGGGCGAGAGAGATGATTTTCATGTACTTTTGACGAAGTTCGCGGGCGACGGGGCCGAAGATTCGGGTGCCTCGGGGAGCTCCGTCGTTGTTGACGATGACTACTGCGTTTTCATCGAAACGGATGTAGGAGCCGTCGCGGCGACGAATGGGGGCCTTGGTGCGTACGACGACCGCCCGCACTACGGTACCCTTCTTCACGGCGGCGTCCGTGGCGCTTTCCTTGACGTGGCAGACGATGACGTCCCCGACGGAGGCGGTCTTCTTGTTCTGCCCGAGGCGGCGAATCATCCGGACCTTTTTGGCTCCGGAATTGTCGGCCACTTCGAGTCGGCTGAGCAGTTGAATCATGACGGGATTTCTCTAGGTTGGATGGGCGTCAGGACAGGATGGGAGCGCGTTCGACGACTTCCACCACGCGCCAGCGTTTGAGCTTGCTGATGGGGCGGGTGGCCATGATGCGGACGCGGTCGCCCACCTTCACGTCGTTTTGTTCGTCGTGGGCGTGAACGGTGGTCTTGCGTCGGATTTCCTTCTTATAAAGAGGGTGCGGAGTCTTGTACTCGTACACTACCTTGATGGACTTGTCTCCGGTCTTGGACCGGGCGACGCCGACGAGTTCCTTGCGGCTGTTGCGTGTGTTGTCGCTCATGTGTGTGAAAAGTGTTTTGTAGGCGCGGCGGCTCAGGAGGCCGTTTGCTCGGCTTCGCGGCGTTTTTCGCAAAGGATAGTCTTGAGTCGGGCCCGGTCCTTGCGGAGAGCGGCGAGCATGTGGGGCTGCTCCACTTGTCCCGTTTGCTTGCGGAGACGCAGGTTCAGGAGTTCTTCGCCCGTGTCGCGGAGCTTCTTTTCCAGCTCAAGCTCGGAGAGTTCTCGTATTTCGGCGGCTTTCATCGGCGTGCGTAGTGGAAGTCGAGTTCTTGGACCTCAGAAGGATTGCTCGCGCGAAACGAGACGGCAGCGGAAGGGGAGCTTGGCGTCGGCCAGGCTGAGGGCCTCGCGTGCCAAGGTGAGGGAACAGCCTGCAATCTCGAAAAGGACATGTCCCGGCTTTATAATAGCTACCCAGTGGTCCACGGGTCCCTTGCCCTTGCCTTGGCGGGTTTCGGCGGGCTTCTTAGTCACAGGTTTGTGAGGGGAGACG
>CAXGVD010000032.1:0-12172 GCA_964012695.1 uncultured Opitutia bacterium | reverse complement strand
CCTGAACTTCCGGCTCACTCCCACCTTCCGACTAGAGTGGTTGCGGTGCTTCGGCACGGAGGAAGCCCTTCGGGAGGGAGCTTCGGCAGATCCGAAGTCCTCCGAGGCGCAAGCCGCCTCCCGCGTAGTGCTGGATTTCTCCTCCCCAAACACGGCTAAGCAAATGCATGTCGGCCACGTCCGCTCCACGATCATCGGCGACGTGCTCGCTCGCATTCTCGCCTTCACCGGCTCGGAGACGACCCGGGATAACCATGTGGGCGACTGGGGCACCCAGTTCGGCATTCTGATCCTCGCAATCAAGCGTTCGGGGACGAGCCTAGAGGAAATCGGTCCCGACCCTCTCGCCCAACTCGAAGACCTATACCGAGAAGGTACAATCCTCGTAAAAGAGGACGAAGCCTTGGCCGACGAAGCTCGGGCTGAACTAGTCAAGCTCCAAGGCGGCGACCCAGAAAACCATGCCCTCTGGCAAAAAGTAAGCGAGATCAGCTTCTCATCCTTCCGAAAGGTATACGACCTCCTAGGCGTCCGTTTCGACGAACAACTCGGCGAAAGCTTCTATCGCGATAAAGTGGACGCGGTATACGAGTCCCTGACGAGGCACGGCATTTGCGAGGAGGACGCCGGAGCCCTCGTCGTCTTCCACCCCGAACACAAGCGCTTCGCCAAGCAACCCTTCATAGTCCGGAAGTCCGACGGCGCCTCCAACTACGCCACCACCGACCTCGCCACTGTCAAGCACCGGGTGGACACGATGCAAGCTGAGGAAATCATCTATGTCACGGACGCACGCCAGAAGGACCACTTCGAACAACTCTTCCTCACCTGTCAAAAGTGGTTCACCGCCGAAGACAAAGCCTTGCCCCGCCTCCGCCACGTTCACTTCGGCACGATTCTAGGCGAGGACAACAAGGCCATAAAAACCCGCGAAGGCCAACCCATCAAGCTCATCGACCTCCTGAACGAGGCCGTTTCGCGAGCCCGAGCCATCGTGGACGAGAAAACGCCCGAACTTCCCGAAGAGGAAAAAGTCCAGCGTTCCCGCGCAATTGGCCTAGGAGCCGTGCGCTACGCCGACCTATCACAGGACCGCACTCTGGACTACGTCTTTTCCTGGGACAAGTTGCTGGCCCTCCAAGGCAACACCGCCCCCTACCTCCAGTACGCGGCTACGCGCGTCCTTAGCATTTTCCGCAAGGCCGGACTGGAGCCAGGACAAGGCGAAGAGGAAGCTGACGCCCCCGCCACCGAAGCGGAAAACGCCTTGGCCCGCCGACTGATCTTCTTCCCCGCCGTCCTCGACCAAACGCGCCGGGAACTCAAACCCCATCATCTCTGCGCCTACCTATACGACCTCGCCACCGACTTCTCCTCCTTCTACAACGCCGACAAGGTCATGGTGGAGGAAGCCAACGTCCGGGCCCGCCGCCTCATGCTTTGCGCCCGCGTCCTTCTTTTTCTGGACACAGGCCTCGGCCTGCTTGGTATCGAGCGCCCAGAGGGAATGTGAGCCGAGCGAAGCTTCTACGCACTTCGGCCTACGAAAAGATCGAATCAAGTCCCCAACACGGGGTAAATACTATGGGAAGATGAGTTGCTTGCACTCGGAACTGAACAGCTTCCACTTTCCTGCGTCCTGCTTCAGCTTGTGTATAAGCACGACTTGGTTGTTTCGGAAGGCGGCGTTGCCTCCGACCTTTTCGGTGTACTGCACGACACGGACTTCGGCTTCGTCGCCGTCCACCTCTAGCACTTCCACCTGCTGGAGTGTGTAGCGCAGTTTCAGGCGCGCAAAAATGTAGCGCATCATATCCCGGGTACTCTTCAAGGTGGGAGACTCGGGGTGAATCGTGCTCATCACTAAATTGACATTCCCTTTGTCGCAAGCGTAGAGGTTATTTTTAATGGTGTCTATCAGCGCCTGCTTGGTGGCGGCGTCGACTTCCTTGGGCTTTTCTTCTTTGGCACCCGGAGGGGGCGGCACGTCAGAACCGCCCGGCGGCGTGGTTGCCGGCTTAGGCGTCGCAGGACCGGTTTCCACGGGAGTGCCGGGCAAAGGCGAACCCGGCAGTTCCTGCCCATAGGCGGAATGAAGGATGAAGGACCCCAAAAGGGCCGTAAACGAAAGGAACAAAGGACGTGGCATCACAAGAGATTTTTCTCAGTACTAAACGCAGTTGAGTATAAACAGCAAACGAGAAAGGACGAAGGGCGGAAAGTCAAGCGTGGCGTAAAGTTTGGGGATAAGCAAAGCTTACTTCGTGGACATCTCTAGGCGAGCCTCCACACGGGCGAAGCGGGCGGAACCTTTTCCATTCCAGCCTTCTTCGGCGTACACCAGGCCAGCCAAGGTGGTGGCGTCGGCGGGCGCCCATTCGGCCCGGACTAAATGTATGCGGAGGAGACCACCCGCCAGCGAGACTCGTTGGGGGCGGTCCGAGCGCACGAGGTTGCCTTCTCCGAAGAAATAGAGGTCACCAGGCGGAGAGGATACGCGACGACCTTGGGGAGGCGACAGGAGCAATTCGAGGCTTTGGCCGCAATCGATGGCACGGACCTTCCAGCCGACGAGGGCTTGCGGCCAAGTGGCTCGCGCTGCGGCGAAACGCTTTTGCTCTAGGACCGAGAACCGAGCCCTCGCCTCAACGGGCAAGGTCAGGCTAAGGTCAAGAAAGCCGGGGCAGCATTGCTTTGAACAGGTCAACCAGGAGGCTTTGGCGGCCAGCCTCGCTTTCACGCCGGTTTTCAAGTTTGCAGGGGGCGTAATTTGGGCCAGGAAAAGTGTTTCGCCCTTGTGGCCGTGGGCGGAGACGGTGGCCATCTTGATGCGTTCGGGTGGCGGAAAACGAAGCTCCCCGGCGGAATAGCCTTTCGGAAGCTTCCACTCTAGAAAGGGCGGTACGCCCACATCTCCGGGGTGCTTCCAGTAGGTGTGCCAACCATCGTCGCGGCGAATGAGCCAGCCTACATAAAAGGGTTCGCCGGGGACGATGGAGAGGTTTTCCGAGAGCAACTCCATTTCCAGCGGCCCCTTGCGAAGGGTTTTTCCGTAGGCGGAAGGGCCAATCCATAAAAGTGCAAACAGATGCGCTACAAGCGCCGACGTTAGAGAAGAATGTTTCAACTGAAGGACTTTCCGCAGCCGCAGGTGTTTTGGGCGTTGGGGTTGCGGATTTCGAAACCTTTGCCCGACAGGCCGTCGTCGAAGTGCACTTCGGAACCGGCGAGGTAAGTGAGGCTGTCCTGATCCACGGCAAAGGAGACGCCATGGGACTCCTGCAAGGTATCGCCGTCCTTCGGGGCGTCGAAGCTCATGCCGTACTCGAAGCCGGAGCAACCACCGGGCTCCACGAATATACGGAGCTTCTTGGAGGCGTCTCCCAACTCCTCGCTCATTTCGCGTATCCGGACCGCGGCTTGTGAGGTCAAGGTAATCATGGGGCTGAGCTTGAGGCGCTAACGCGGGCGAGTCAACGGGAAGGAAAGGGCGGTCTACTTTAAGCGTATTACGCGCCAATTCAGCGCCGCCTTCATTTTTTTTCACCGAACATTCTTGCTTACTTTTCCGCTTTCGGTACTGCTGAAAATTCTTCTTTTGCGAAAACTTAAGTGAAACATATCTTCAACGAGGTTCACTACGAGCTTACCCGGAAAATCGCCGAGGGCGGTATGGGCATGGTGTACGAGGCCGTGCAGAAGGGAATCGGCGGCTTCCGCAAAGTGGTGGCCATCAAGTTGATTAGGGAGGAATACTCGGCCATCGAGGAGTTCCGCAACAACTTCATCGGAGAAGCAAAATTGGTGGCGGACCTCATCCACACCAATATCGTCCAGACCTACCACTTGGGCAAAATCGGCGAACAGTACTTCATGACAATGGAGTACGTCAGCGGCTGGAACTTGGAGGAGTTTCTCGACCGTCACGTGGAGACCGAGCAGTACGTACCTGCGGATTTGGCTGTATTCGTAGTCTCCCGCATCTGCCGGGGCCTCGCCCACGCCCATCGCAAGCGGGATTCACAAGGGCGCCTCCTAGGCATCGTCCACCGGGACGTGAACCCCAAAAACATCATGCTCGCCCGCGAGGGCGACGTGAAACTGACGGACTTCGGCATCGCGAAGGCCCTGGACCTCATGTATAATAGGGAGGGTGACGTTATCGCAGGGAAGGACGAATACCTCTCTCCCGAACAGGCCCGTTGCGAAGTAACGGACCACCGGGCCGATCTGTTTTGCTGCGGCATCGTCATGGCCGAACTGTTGCTTGGCTACAATCCTTTCGAAGCAGTGGACTCGGAAGAAACTATACGCAACATTCTCGAAATGGAAGTGCCCCTCTTCCCCGACCTGCGCCCCGACATCGAGTCGAAGCTGAACGAAATCGTCCACATGGCTCTGGAGCGAGCCCGGGAGGACCGCTACCAGTCTTCGGAAGAAATGTTGACCGAACTGGAAAGCTACATTTACGGAGAGGGCTACGGCCCCACCAACGAAAAACTGGCCGCCTACGTCCATGACCTCTTCGGCGAAGACGGGCACAACGCCGCCCTGCGCTGGCACCGCGGAGAAACTCCGTTCCCCGAACTTTAATTCCGTCTCGCCGCAAGCGAGAATAGGTCCAGCCCAGAGGGTTCACATTCATGGCCACCCAGTCGCAAGGCCTTCGTCAGGTCCAAAAGCAGACCCAGAACTTGGTTCTGGCACCCCAACTCAGGCAGTCCCTGAAAATCCTTCAGGCCCCGGCCCTAGACCTGCGCACTCTCATTTTAGAGGAACTGCAGACCAACCCCTTGCTGGAAGAACTGACATTGGGGGACGAAAGCCTCGACGCCGAACCTGCCGAAGCGGAAACCCCCGAGGCTCCCGAGTCCGAAGAAGCCACTGAGGTTCCAGAAGAGAAACCCGAAGCCGATTCTTCTGAAGAGGAAAACATGGACTTGGAGTCGAAGACTGAGACGGATGTGGAGGAAATCGACTTCTCGGACGAACTCGCCGTACTGAATGAGATGCAGGAAGACCTCCGCGACTACTACGAGCAGGAATACGAAGGCGAGGCCAGCCTCGGCAATTCAGAAGCCAACGAGAAGCGGCAGTTCTTCTTTGACTCTCTGGTCGCCGAAACCTCCCTTCAGGAGCACTTGCTGGATCAGTTCACCCTGAGCGAAACCACCGAAGGCGAACAAGCTGCGGGCGAATACCTCATCGGCAACCTCGATGAAAACGGCTTCCTTGCCGCCTCCCTCTCCGACCTCACCCTGCGAGGCGACCTCTCGCTCGCCGACGTCCAGGCCGCCCACGCCCTGCTCAAGACATTCGACCCCGTCGGCATCGCCTCCACCGACCTCCGCGAATGCCTCCTCACCCAACTCGAACAACGCGAACGCTCCGAGTCTCCGGCCGCCGCCATCGTCCGGGACCACTACGACCTTCTGCTCCGCCGACGCGTCCCCGAACTGGCCCGCAAGCTCTCTCTCTCCACCGACGAGGTCCACGAGGCCATCGAGGAAATCGCCGAACTTGACCCCGCCCCGGGACGCCGTTTTTCCGCCGACGAAAACCAAACCCTCTCCCCTGACGCCGAGGTGGAGCGCATTGGGGAAGAGTGGGTCATATCTCTCAACGACTCCTTCATCCCCCGCCTCCGCATCAACAAGACCTATAAAAACCTCATCGCAAAGGGGAAGCTGGACTCCAAGGAAAAGGAGTACGTCCGCAGCCAAATGCGCTCGGGCAAGTTCATAATCGGGGCCATCGAGCAAAGGCAGAACACCATCGAACGAATCACCCGTAAGCTCATAGAGAGACAAGGCGAATTCTTCGAGCAAGGCGTGGCGGGCCTCAAGCCTCTCACCATGGCATCCGTCGCGGACGACCTCGGCGTCCACGAGACCACCGTATCTCGGGCCATCGCCAACAAGTACTTGAAGACCTTTCACGGCCTCTTCCCTTTCAAATACTTCTTCACTTCGGGCTACGTGAACAGCGAGGGCGACCAAGTTGCCAACACCAGCATCAAGGAACTCATCGGGGCCATCATTGAGCAGGAGGACCCTGCCAAGCCCCTCAGCGACCGCAAAATCGTCGACATCCTCGCGGAAAAAGACGTTAAGCTGGCCCGCCGCACCGTTGCCAAATACAGGGAGGAACTCGGTATCCTCCCCACCAACCTCCGTAGGCGCTACTGAGGGACGAGCCGCCGCAAAATCAGGTCGTCAAGTCGTCATGCCTCGCGCCGTCACCTACGCCTCCCCCCCATCCGTCTCCACAAGATACACCCTCCTGCTCGACGCATCCGCCCCACGCGTCCAAGTAGTCCTCTTCCGACCCCAAGCTTCCTCCCCCACCATCTACTACGGTGCCAAGGAACCCGCCCTCACCTCCTTGTTTCGCGGTATCTCACACTGCCTTGCGGAGGCAGACGAAACGCTCGAAGGCGCAAGCGCCCTTCATCTCTGCGCCGGCCCCGGCTCCACACTGGGACTCCGCATCGCCGCCACTCTCGCCAAAACCCTTCTGCGGGAAGCCACCCCCGCCCCCACTCTACACCTCTACAACGCCCTCGACCTCGCCGCCCACTTCCTCGCCCCTGTGCCCGAAATTCCCCTCGTCGCCCCCTACAAAGTCGGCAAGCGCCTTCTCCGTCTGCCTGTGGATGCCTCTCCCATAGGCCAAATACAAATCCTCGCTGAAGACGACCCCACCCTACAAGACCCGCAGGCCCTCCATCTCCCCGGAAGAAAAACCTCAAGCCCACCTCCAACCGAGGCGTCCACCCTCCACTACGACCTCTCCCGACTCCCCTCGGACCCAGAACTCCTCGCCCCCATCCTCCGTCCCGCCGACACCCCCGAAATCTTCTCGCCCGAAGCTCCCGAATTTCGGAAATGGACTCCGGCGCGCAATCTCGCCCCTTGAATGCCGTCGCATCATGCGTTGCTGGGCCGAAATAGACCTCGCCGCACTAGAGCGAAACCTCAAGCTAATCCGGGCCGCCCTACCCTCAGGCTTCCGCTACGTCTCCGTGGTAAAGGCCGACGCCTACGGTCACGGCATCCACCCTACTGCCGCCCGCCTCATGCAAAGCGACGTGGACCTCTTCGCCGTCGCCAACGTTCGTGAAGCCATCGAAATTCGCGAAATGGGTTCAGGTTGGCCGATCCTCGTTCTCGGCCCCCTTCTCCCCGAGGAAGATTCCTCACTGCTAGAACACAACCTCGTCCCCGCCGTCTCCAACGCCCACGAACTGGACCGCTTCTCCACTCTCGCCGCAGAAGCGGGTGCCCCCCTGCCTATTCAGCTCAAAATCGACACGGGCATGGGCCGGACGGGCATTTGGTGGGAGCAAGCCCCAGCCCTGCTCAAGGACGCCCTCGCCCGCCCCGAACTACAGCTCCAAGGTGCCCTAACCCACTTCGCCCACCCCGCCGACGAAACCTTCACCGCCCGACAACGAGAAACCTTCCTCCGCATCCTACGCGACGAGAACCTTCTCGGACGCCCCGACTTCCTCGTGCACGCCGACAACTCCTCCTCTCTCCGCTCCCTTTCCCCGGATGACCCCTGCAACGCCGTACGCATCGGCCTGCTTCAGTTCGGCGTCGCCCCGCCCACCACCTCCCCCCTCGCCGACCTTCATGTCGAGCCCGTCTTCTCCTTCCACGCCAAACTCGGCCTCGTCAAAAACCTCCCCGCCGGCGCCACCCTCAGCTACGGGCGCCTCCACCGACTGGAACGCGACTCCCGCATCGGCCTCCTCACCGCAGGTTACGGAGACGCCATTCCCCTCCCCTGTGGAAATAAGGCCCGCGTCCTCCTGCGCGGTCGGAGCCATCCCATCCTTGGGCGCGTCACCATGGACCAAACCCTCGTAGACCTCACCGACGCTCCCGACGAACCCCAGCCAGGCGAAACCGTAACCCTCATCGGGAGACAAGGAGACGAATCCATTTCCCTCGTCGAACTCGCCACCCACGCCCAAACCATCCCTTGGGAACTTCTCTGCTCTGTCACCAAGCGCGTCCCACGTCTATACAAGACCAATCGCGAGTGAGGCAAAAGCGCCCGCCACTCCATTTCGCGCTTTCGTTCAAGCCCTTCCTCGCGCTAGTGAGGAAGTAAAAAACCAAGCCTAGCTTTTGCGCATTCGGCGCAGTTAGTGTATTTTGCAGAGTTTGCCGCATGAAAGCCATTCCTTCACTCACGGGTTCCCTCCTTCTCGCCCTCCTCTTCCTCTGCCTGAGTCGGGCCGCCGCCGCCCCCAAGGCATTCGACCCCTCGCCGCAAAAAACGGATCTCATGCGCAAGGCGGTACAACGCATCAACCTCGCCATCGAGCACAAGCTGACCGAGAAGGGCCAACGCTACAACGAGCCTCTCAACGACTACCTCTTCGTCCGCCGCATCTACGTGGATCTCACAGGCTCGATTCCTACCTACGAGCAAGTGAACGCCTTCGTCCGGAGCCGCAACCCCTACAAGCGCACCCTTCTCATCAACCAACTCCTCGGCTCGGAAGGCTACGTCAGCCACCTCTACAACTACCTCGCCGACATGCTCCGCATCCAAACTCGCATACCCGGCTCCAATCTCCGATCCGACCCCTTCATCGCCTGGCTCAAGAACTCCCTCCACCAAGACAAGCCCTACAACCTTCTCGTCTATGAAATGATTTCCGCCTCCGGCCGCCTTCACGAAAACCCCGCCGTGGGCTACCACCTTCGGGACGCGGACATGAAGCTCGACCACGTCGCCTTCATGTCGAAAATCTTCCTCGCGAAGGACATCGCCTGTGCCCAGTGCCACGACCACCCCTTTGAGGACTGGACCCAAATGGACTACTACTCCCTCGCCGCCTTCCTCGGCGAACTCGAAACCAAGGGCAAGCCAGGTTCCTACAAAGAAGACGAAAAGGACATGAAGCGAGACCCCGACTCCTACGTCAGGGTTAAAAAAATCATGACGGACTTTCTCGAAAGCCGAAATTTCGAGCAACTCCTCGCCTACAAGAAAGAAATCAAGGAAAAGGACGAACTTGAAAAGAAGGCCGAAGAACTACGCTCCGCTTACAAAAGGCTCATGAGCGACCACAGCAGTCACGTGCACGACAAACGCGGCTCCGTCATGAAGTTGCCCGACGACTACCAGTACGATGACGCCGAAGCCGGCGACGAAGTCAAGCCACGCGTCCTCATCGGCGAGAACCCCAATTTCCCCAAGGGCCTCACCGGGCGGGAGCAACTGGCCCGTTGGATAGCCAACCCGAACAACCGATGGTTCTCCATCGCCATCGCCAACCGCATGTGGGCCCGCTACTTCGGAAGAGGCGTGGCCGAACCCCTCCACGACATAGACGTGGACAACGCCCCCAACCCCGTCCTGCTCAAGTCCATCTCCGAAACTATGAGTGCCCTCCAATACGACCTTCGAGCCTTCACTTGGGTGCTCACCCACACCAACGCCTACAACCGCCTCGCAACACGCCAACTCGTCACCGCTAAGACCAAGTACCTCTTCCCTGGCCCCACCCTCCGGCGCATGAGCGCCGAGCAAGTCTGGGACTCCTTCGTCACCCTTCTTGTGGAAAACCCGCTCCGCTACCGAGCCGCCGGCGGCCTCACCCTCCAAGACGTCACCAGCGCCGATTCCGCCCTCGCCTTCGCTGAATCCCTCACCAAAGGCTCCGGCAGAGGCAAGCAGAGAAGCCGAGGACAGTTCGCTCTCCTCGATTCCCAAACTGGCGAAATGGTTCTCCAAGGCGACAAAGCCATGAACGGAAAGGAGCCCGAATCCGGAGACCCCGCCGCCAACCCGCAGCGCGTAACTACTGGAAGCGGTCGGGAGAAACTCATCCTCGCCCGAGCCTCCGAGCTGGAGCAACCCACCCCACTAGGCCACTTCCTACGCAAGTTCGGCCAGTCCGAGCGCACCTTCGTAGCCAACCCCTCCAACCTCGCCGGCTCCGTCCCCCAAGTCATGGAACTCATGAACGGCTTTGCCACCGAAGCACTCACCCACCCCGACTCTCTCATCTTCCGAAAAATGAAGGGCGAACGGATGGCCTCAAAACGGGCCGACGTCGTATTCCTCTCCATCCTCAACCGCGTCCCCACTCCCGGCGAACGCAGTCTCCTCCTCAAGACCCTACGCGACGCAAGCGACGAGGATATGGCAGACCTCATTTGGGCCCTCCTCAACACACCCGAATTTTTCTTTATCAAATAAAAGCGGCGAATGAAAACCTATGAATGCATTCGCCCTTGTACGGGAGTTCACAGAAAAAGATGGCCCAAGATGGCACTGTCCGAAGAAAGGCAGCAGCGGCGCGAAAAAGGCACCCCGTCAGTTTTTTTAGCCTGTGTCCTATTTCGAACCCCCAACCCCACGCATTGCGTACCTTTGGCGTTTTCCTTTCCGATGAGCTGCCTTGTCCATTTGCGACCTGCAATTTTCTTGATTTTGATATTCTGGAAATCCTATCCCAACAATCTCCTTAGTTTCCTAGGGAAACTGTAAAGTAACTAAACACCTACTCTAAACACTATGCGTACAAGCCCGCTTTAAGTTTTTGATTTCATCCACAAAGTTCTGCGAAGAAGAAATATAAGGATCCACACCGCCATGCACACGCTCGCCAACCAACTCGACGACGCCTCCCGGCGCTCCTTCCTTCAATACGCCGCCAAGTCAGCCCTCGGCGTAAGCCTCCTGCCCTCCCCCTTCCTCGCCGCTAACCCGCGAGGTCCCGCCGCTCCCGGAACAGGTGGCCCAGCCTCAGGCCTCATAAGTAAGAAGGCCGACGCCGTCATCTTCCTCTACATGCGCGGCGGCATGTCTCAAGTGGATACCTTCGACCCCAAGACCGACGCCGACACCAAAGGCTCCACCCGTCCCGTCGCCACCCGAGCCGACGGCCTCCAACTCTCCAACCTCCTCCCCAAACTCGGCGAACAAGCCAACGACCTCGCCGTCATACGCTCCATGACCACCCGCACCGGGGCCCACTCCCAAGCTTCCTACGTCATGCACACCGGCTACCGCCAGCGCCCTGGCTCCAGCCACCCCCAACTCGGTTCATGGGCTCAGCACTTCCTCGGCAAGTCTGACCCCGTCCTCCCCTCCAGCGTGATCATCTCCGGTGGTAACCCCGGCCCCGGATTCCTCCCCCCTGATCACAGTCCACTCCCAATCGGTGACCCCGGCAAAGGCATCAAGGACCTCCTTCCCGACATCAACAAGGAACGCATGGACAAGCGCGTCACCCTCGCCCGGCAGTTCGCCTCCGCCTTCGAGTACTACTTCCCCCACGACGACGTAAAGGCCTACTCCGACTTCTACGAGCAAACCATCAAGTTCCTCTCAGGAGATGCCTCCGAACCCTTCGACATCTCCAAGGAACCCCAAAACCTCCGAAACCAATACGGCAACCACTCCTTCGGCCAAGGCGCTATTCTCGCCCGCCGGCTAGTGGAAAGAGGTGTCCGCTACGTGGAGGTCAAGTCACGGCGCAACTGGGACTCCATGCATGGCGGCACGGGACAACTCAACGCCCTCGCCAACGAACTCGACGGCACTGCCTCCGCCCTCCTCACCGACCTCAAGGACAGAGGGATGCTGGAGCGCACCATGGTCGTCGTCACTACCGAATTCGGCCGCACCTCCAAAGTTAAGGGCAACGGCGGACGGGACCACCACCCGAACGGCTTCTCTTGCATGCTCGCGGGCGGAGGCATCAAAGGCGGACAAGCCGTTGGAACCACCAACGAAAAAGGCCGTGAGCCAGACCCCAAGTTCGAACCCAAGGACCTCCACGCCACCATCGCCACCGCCATGGGCATGAACGTGGAAAAACGCTACCATCCTAAGGGCGGTGGACGCCCATCCTTTGTAGGCGGAAGAGGCAAGCCTATCATGGATCTCCTCGCCTGATCCGGTCCATGAAAACGGTGGTGAAAATCCTCGCCTTCCACCTCTCGAAAGGCCACGACTTTCGCGGCAACCACGGCAAATCCCGTAAGCACAACGCCATCCTCAAACCGAGCGAGGTCGAGTGCGTCACGGGCAAAGGCATCCGCGGCGACCGCTATTTCGGCTTCAAAGAAAACTACAAGGCCCAAGTCACCTTCTTCGACCAAGCCGTCCACCTAGCCGTACGCGAAAAATTCTCCTCCGA
>CAXGVD010000031.1:0-12353 GCA_964012695.1 uncultured Opitutia bacterium | reverse complement strand
TCACTCATGATTCACACCCTGTCCTTCCGAGTCCTAAACCAAAAACTACTTGTCACCCGATCGAACCTTGGCCGAGACGATTTCCCCGCGAAAGGGGTTGGGCGCCACATAGTCGCCGGCGGCGCTGAGGTCGTCGTAACCGATGTTCAATCCGTCCTTGGGTTGCACGGAAATTAGGCCCGGCGACTTTACCCGGACGACCTTCCCGTTCACGGTCAACGTCATCGATTCGCCGTCGAGGGACGCCTCCAGCCTCAACTTGCCCTTGTGGGCGTCCTCGGCAGTCAACCGGTGAACCTTGCCGTTCACGCGAACGTCGAAGGCGAGACGACCTCCGACGAAGTGGAGGGCATAGCCATGCTCGCGGCCACCTTGGGCAACGACGACTCCGCGGGGACGGTCCGCCTTCGCCTCGGCGACGATGCGGATGGACTTGTTGGCAATGAGGGGCGTAGGCGCCTCGATCCGCGACCGGCCCTCTTGGTCCCAATTGGCGCCGACGGGCGTGGGGTACTTGGCCAGCTTGGCAAGTAGTTGCTTCAGGAGTTCGGGCTTCTCGACGGCGAGGTTCTTGTGCTCTAAGGGGTCGTCGGCGTAGTCGTACAACTCGTACTCGACTGACTGAGAGGCGTTGCGCAGGCTGCGCCACTGGACGAGGCGGTGACGCTCCGTCCGGATGGCCCGGCCCAGCTTGCCGCGCGGGTAGACATGGTAGGCATGGTCTCGCACACGGGCACGCGGATTTTCTAAAACAGAGACGAGGCTGACGCCGTCGATGGGTTGGGGACCTTCCGGAGCGGGCAGCCCAGCCAACTCTGCAAGGGTGGGAAAGAGATCCACACTTTCGGCGAGTTGTTGAGTGGCTGAACCGGGCTTGGTCAGCCCTGGGGCCACGAAGATAAGCGGTATGCGGTTGGCCTGCTCGTAGTTCGTATGCTTGGTCCAGATGCCGAGGTCACCAAGGTGCCAACCGTGGTCGCCCCAGAGCACGACGATGGTGTCCTCCGCCAGCTTGAGCCGGTCGAGGGCGTCGAGCACCTTGCCGATTTGGGCGTCTGCGTAAGTCGCGCTGGCATAGTAACCGTGTATGAGCTTACGGGCCAGCTCCTCCTCCACCCCGCCGTCGGGCGGCACGGGAAAGTAGGCGGCGATTTCCCCGCCCCGCTTCAGGGCAACGCTCGGCGCCCCCTCGGGAGGTTTCACCTTTTCAGGCATGGGGAGCTTGGCGGGGTCGAACAGGTCCCAGTACTTCTTTGGGGCGGAAAACGGCAGGTGTGGACGGACGAAGCCAGCGGCGATGAAGAAGGGCGTCCCGTCTTTCCGGCGACGTTCGGCCGCGGCCTCCAGGCGGCGGACGGTCTCGGCGGCCACGCGCCCATCGGCGTAGTCCTCGTCATTGGCGACGGGCGCTTCGAAAGCTGCTCCGCGCGGCAGTTGACGTATGCGGCCCAGTTCACGATTGGTGAACAAGGCCTCCTCCCGGGTGAGCTTGCCGCCGTGGGTGCTGGCGGGGTCGAGGTACTCGATGACCTTGTCGTGAAAGTGCGGAACGACGAAGGAATCGGGGTCGCCTAAGTTGCCATGCCCGACGTGAAAGATTTTCCCCAAGGACTCCGCCCGATAACCGTGCTTGGCGAAGAACTGCGGCATGGTGACGGCGTCCGGAAGCGACCGGCGCAAATGGTTGCCCAGCCCGTAAAGGCCCGTGGAGGTGGAATGCGAGCCCAGCATGAGCGTGAACCGGGAAGGAGCGCAGACCGCTTGGTTGCAGTAGGCGAGATCGAACCTCATCCCACGCTCGGCAAGGGCGTCCATGTAGGGCGTCTTCGCCGCCTCATCCCCGTAGCAACCGAGAGTCGGCTTTAAGTCGTCAACCAGCAACAGGATGACATTGGGCTTGGAAACGGCATTTGCAAGACCCGCAAAGGTCAGGAAAAACAAGGCTGGGAACAGAAGCTTCATTACTTTGACTTGGAGCGTTTCTTCGGTTGTTTCACGCCAAGCCCAACATCCTTCGCCCATTGCTCCCATTGGGCTTTCATGCGTGCGACGCGCTCGGGTTGCCAGGCGGCGAGGTCGATATTTTCGGTACGGTCGGCGGCGAGGTCGTACAGGCGCCAGGGAGCGCCCTTGCGTTGGACAAGTTTCCAGCGTTCGTCCCGAACAGACTGCCAGGAGCCATATTGGTGAAAGAGAGGTTTGCCGCGCCGAATAGGTTTCCCGGCGAAGGTGGGGGCGAGGCTGACACCGTCGAGGAGGGGAAGCTTGTCGGGGTATTTCGCCCTAGGGCCAGCCAGTTCCATGAAGGTGGGAAGGAAATCGACGAGGTGACAGGTTTCGCGGCAGATGGAACCGGGCTTCGCGGTGATGCCGGCGGGCCAATGGACTACGAGCGGCGTGTTCACGCCGCCCTCCATGCCCTGCACTTTCCACAAACGCAGGGGCGAATTGACCGCGTTTGCCCAGGAGCGTCCGATGGCCTCGAAGGAACCGACGGAACCCCAAGGCGCCTCCGCCGTGGTTTGGCCGCGCTGCGGGCGTTCGTGGCTGGCCCCGTTGTCCACGAGGAACAGTATGAGCGTGTTCTCGTACTCGCCCAGGGCCTCCAGTTTGGCAACGAGGCGTCCCACGTTTTGGTCCACGTTGTCCACCATGGCGGCGTGAATTTGCATCCGGAGAGCCTCTTGGCGGCGTTTCTCGGGCGAGAGGTTTTTCCAATCGTCGTGTTCGGGCGGGCTAAGGGGCGCGGTCTTGGCGTCGAAGAGTCCCAGTTTGAGCTGTCGCTCGTAGCGGCCCTTGCGAATGGCCTCGTAGCCGACGTCGTAAACGCCTTTGTACTTGGCGACGTCCTTATCGTGGGCGTGCAGGGGCCAGTGAGGCGCGTTGTAGGCGAGGTAGAGAAAAAACGGCTCGTCCTCGCCACGTGGTTCGTCCAACCAATCCAAGGCCCAGTCGGTGAAGGCATCGGTGGCGTAGAAGGACTTGTCAGGGACGTAGGGTCGGACCTCCTCCTCGTCGAAAGCCCAGGTGTAAACCGCCCGCCAGCCAGGCGGATGCTCGCCGGGCCGAGCCTTGTCGCCGGGGTTCCAAAAGTTGATGGCCCCGCCAAGGAAGCCGTAAAAGTGGTCGAAGCCGCGTTTATGAGGATTGAAGGAGGCATGGTGCTTGCCCGACCACCAGGTCCGGTACCCGGCGGACCGCAGCACCTCCCCCGCCAAGGCCGCGCCCGTGAAGTCCCGCCCCGAGCGTTGGTGGTACAGCCCTGTGAGCAGGCTGATGCGCGTAGTCCAGCACTTGGAGGTGTTGTAGCAACGCGTGTAGCGCAGCCCCCTCGACGCCAACGAATCCAAATGAGGCGTGCGAATCTCGCTCCCGTAGCAACCGAGGTCGGAGTAACCCATGTCGTCCGTCATGATGAGCACGATGTTGGGCCGAGGCGGCGACGAACGGACGAAGGAAAATGCCCCCAACAAACCGACGAGGACGAGCCCATGGATTTTAATGAATCTCATCCGGGCCATCCTTCCGCCTCCCGCTCACCTTTACAATCACGAAGAGAACGCAAACATCGCCCTCTTCCTCGACCGCGTCAGTCGGGCCCGCGACCTCCCACCCACCTAAGCCAAGGTGCGCAGACTCGTCGATCACCTCGGCGGCCTCGCCGCCGCCAACGAACACCTCCGCAAGAGGTCCAAACTCGAGGAGTTGGAAATCAAGCACCTGCCCGAAACCGACTACGCCCGATGAACTTCCGCATTCGCTGAAGGTCGGTGCTCCTTTGCATTGACGTCTCAAGCCCTTCGGCGGAAGGTGGCGTTTTAAACTCATATTTTTCTGCCCCAGCAACCACTTCACCCATGAAACGACGCGTCTTCCTCCAAACCACTACCGCAGCCTCCGTAGTATTCGCAGCCCCCAGCCTTCTCACCGCCAAATCAAAAAAGGCCCACGTCCTGGGCGCGGGCGAGTTTCAATACACCGTGGAGCACGGCTGGGGCAACCTGCCAGAGGGCCATGTCTACGGCAACGCATCCCACGGTGTAGCCATAGACAAGTCTGGCCTCATTTACATCAGTCATCAAGGTAAGCCCGGATCCATTTTCGTTTTCGATCCAGACGGCAAATTCGTAAAGGCGATGGGAGAAATCCACTCAGGAGGCGGACACGGCATCGATATTCGGGAGGAGAAGGGAACGGAATACCTATACCTTTCGCCCAGCAACGCACGCATGAGCTTTACAAAGATGACTTTGGACGGCGAGGTGGTCTGGGAAAAGGGACAAAAACTGCTCGGCGAACTCAGCGGTAAATACCCCGGACGCTATCGTCCAACTAATGCCAGCTTCTCTCCCGACGGCGGTTACTTCCTCGGCGACGGCTACGGAGGCAGCTACATCCACCAGTTCGACGCCAAGGACAACTACCTCCGCACTCTAGGAGGTTCGGGCAAGGCGGACGGTCAATTCCGCACACCGCACGGCCAATGGCTCGACACCCGAGACGGCACCCCAAAGCTAGTAGTCTGCGACAGGGCAAACGAACGCCTCCAATGGTTTGACATGAACGGCAAGCACCTGCTCACCTTAGGTGGCTTCCTCTTCCCCGCCGACATCGACATAAAGGACGACATCATGCTCGTTCCCGATCTACACGCACGCATAACCCTTCTCGACAAGGACAACAAAGTCATCTCCCATCTAGGCGACAACGAACAATGGCGAGGGAAGGCTTTGAGCAGAGGCTTCCGAAACAAACGATTAGAATGGAAGGACGGGCACTTCGTCCACCCACACGACGCCTGCTTCGACAAGGAAGGAAACATCTTCTGCGTCGAGTGGGTCTCCGGCGGACGCGTAACCAAACTGACGAAAGTATGAGACTAGACTTTTCGACCTAGAAAAGTCAGTCCATACTTCACCATTTGACTCTTCCGGTATGAACGGCCCCCACTACGCCTTCATATACTTCTTACAAGCCTTCTTGGCATACGCCGGCACGGAAGTACGCAAACCAAACGTCGTACTAATACTGGCCGATGATTTGGGCTACAACGATTTGTCCTGCTATGGCAGCAAGAAGCAAAGAACTCCAATTCTAGATAATCTAGCCAAGGAGGGTCTGCGCCTGACAAGTTTCTACGCGGGATCTACCGTATGCACGCCTTCGCGTATGGCCTTGCTAACGGGAGCCTATCCTCCGCGTTTGGGCTGGAGCGGAGGTGTGGTTGGTTACGGGCTCAAGCCTCACAACGGTTTGGCCCCGAAAGCTAGAACCATGGGTGAAGTTTTCAAAGACGCCGATTACAATACGGCATTAATTGGCAAATGGCATCTTGGCGACACTGCGGAATTGCACCCTCAGGAACAGGGCTTTGACCTGACCTACTTTATCGACAAGAGTAACAACCAAACCCGAAAGCTATGGCGAGGGATGGATTTGGAATACGATCCCTTTGACAATCGGAGACTGACGGAAAACTTTATCAATGAGGCGATTTCTTTCATTCGCAGAAACAAGAATAAATCGTTCTTTTTATACCTTCCCTTGAGTGCGCCTCATTTTCCAGCACAGGCTCACCCTGACTGGGAGAATAAATCCGCGAACGGATCATATGGAGACGTTGTGGAGGAACTGGATAATCGGATTGGCGCATTACTTGAAGTGCTGAAGGAAGAAGATTTGGAGAAAAATACAATCGTCGTCTTTACCTCAGACAACGGAACTGAACCCGGACAGAGGAAATGGGGAAGCGGCGAGCCCTTTCGAGGAATGAAATGGTCTAGTTTGGAAGGAGGCACTAGGGTTCCTTGCATCATTCGCTTTCCCGGTAGACTTCCGGCTGGAGTCGTTAATGACAAACTGACCGCGGCGATTGATCTCCTGCCTACCTTAGCCGCTGCTTGCGGTATCAAATTGGGGGATGGGCAAGACATTGTCCCCAAGATGGACGGTTTGGGGCTTTGGGATAGTTTGCGAGGCAAAGCCAAGCATCATCCCAGAGACAACCTTCTTTATTGGAATGGTTGGGCCGTACCTCAGGCAATACGCATAGGTGATTGGAAACTCTTCTTCGATAAGATCAAAGAGATACCCACTTCGAGCACGACCCCCATCCTCATTGATCTGGCCAACGATCCTTCGGAAGAGAATAACCTTGCCTCAACGTATCCTAAAAAAGTCAATGCCATGATGGCGATTGCCAAAAAGTTGCTCGCAGAAATTAACGAGCACTCAATTTCATTAGGTGGTCCGGCCCCCACGAAATCGGCCAATAAAAAAAGTGCATTCTGGTTAAAGTAGAGAGTTTTTCGACGCTCAGAAAAAAAGATCCCTTTAAGTTTATAAAGAAATTTAAAACTGAGTACGATTCCGTACATATTCTAGTGTAGTCGACCCAAAGTTAGGTTAAACCTAGATTCTTAAAACGGCCAAGAGGGATGAGGACATTCAATGGAATCGCTAAAGTTTTAATTCTAAATGGATTAATCCTATCCTACTTATTCCCTAAAAAAAATATTCTATTCATTGGAATAGACGATCTGAACGACTGGGTCGGTTGCTTAGGCGGTCATCCGCAAACCCGCACGCCCAACCTCGACCGTCTCGCCGCCTCGGGCGTTCTCTTCACCAACGCCCACTGCTCCGCCCCCGCTTGCAACCCCTCGCGCACGGCCATCTTCACTGGCCAATCACCACACCACTCGGGCCTATACGCCAACAACCAGAGCATGCGCGAGATTCTACCTGACACAGAAATCCTCCCTCAAATCTTTAGAAAGGCCAATTGGTGGGCGGGAGGTTCAGGCAAAATGCTTCACTACTTCATCGACGCTCGTTCCTGGGACGAGTACTTCCCGCCTAAAGAAACCGAGAACCCATTTCCCCGCACACTCTACCCTAAAAAACGCCCAGTGAGCATACCCCGCGAACCGTGGCAATACGTGGAAACCGACTGGGCCGCTCTCGACGCCACCGACGAGGAATTCGGTGGCGACTACCTCGTCTCCAAATGGGTCGGCGAACAGTTGGGCAAAAGACACAAACGCCCCTTCTTCCTCGCCTGCGGCATCTATCGCCCCCACGAGCCGTGGTTCGTCCCAAAGAAATACTTCGAGCCCTTTCCCTTGAACGAGGTACAACTGCCCCCAGGCTACAAAGCCGACGACCTCGAAGACCTCCCCCCCGAAGGCAAGCGCCGAGGCCCCAACCGCTACTTCGCCCACGTCCGCAAGCACGAACAATGGAAACCCGCCGTGCAAGCCTACCTCGCCTCCATCCACTTCGCCGACGCCATGCTCGGTCGCGTCCTCGACGCCTTGGAACAAGGACCGAATGCCACCAATACTATCGTCGTCCTCTGGTCAGACCATGGCTGGCACCTCGGCGAGAAACAGCACTGGCAAAAGTTCACCGCCTGGCGTGTCTGCACCAGGGTCCCTCTTGTAATTAGAGTACCCAAAGGGACCCCTGGCCTTCCTGAAGGAACCCAACCAGGGAGCAGCAACCGCCCCGTCAGCCTGCTCAGTCTCGCTCCAACCCTGCTGGAACTGGCTGAACTACCCGCGAACGATAACCACCACGGCCCGAGCCTGCTTCCCCTGTTACGAAACCCCGAGGCCGCTTGGCCCCACGTCACCCTCACCCACCTCGAACAACCTGGTGGCTTCGCCCTCAGCGCCCAACGCTTCCGCTACATCCGCTATCCCGGCGGCGACGAGGAGCTCTATGACATAAAAAACGACCCTCACGAATGGAGCAACCTCTCAGAAGACCCCAGCCACGAGGCCACCTTCCGGCGACTCCGCTCCCTTGCTCCCAAAAAGTTCGCCCCCGCCGCGAAACCTTCCCTCGCCTCCATGCCCGCCCTCAAGTGGACTTATCTGAAAGGCGACGCCAAGGCCCCGGCTTCTAATCCCACCGGCGGAACCTTCGACGTTATCTTCGTCAACAAAAGCCCTAAACCCGTCCAACTATTCTGGATGACCCGAACCGGCGACCGGAGACACTACGCCACCATAGAATCCGGCAAAACCAAACGCCAACAAACCCGACCCGGAGCCGTCTGGGAAATCGCCGAAACCGACGCCAAAGCCCAGCCCCTCGGCTACTTCCAAGTAGGAGACCGCGCCGCCAAAGCCGTGATCAGGAAGTGACGAACTTCTCGAGAGAAACCCTAGACGGATTCGGAATCTTTAGATTTTTCGCCCCACTTTTTTTTCTGCCTAAAGGCCAATATATGTAAAGGAATTGCACTGGCTGAAAAGAGTATACCAACAAACCAGTTCCTAGGCATTTCTTTACCTTCATCCCATGCTTCGTAACAATCAACTCCAACAGCCCAAAGAAGCAAAATCGAAGATATTGACCAAACAAAACTAAATACCCTTAAGTCTTTTCGGGAATTTATGTTAAATGTAATAAACATAAAAAAGAAAAATGTCCGCCATTTACGGTGTCATAATTTCAGCTTTCGGATGCGCTAGGAGGAGAATTTGCTCCGAACAGCACTCTTAGCAGTTATCAAAGTGCCTACTATGTCGTGAACCAATTCAAATTCGGCTATGGAGACTCAAGGATTGGGGACGGTACGAACTACAAGACCAGTGTGATCAGATTCTCCATGCTGAAAGGGGCACCGCCTCCTTGGTCGAAAGCATTGGCTCACTTGGGAGATTAACCTGTTTCATTTACTTGGCCCCGACTTGGGCTTTGGCGGAATCGTTGGCAAGGAGCCGTTTGGCTTCCTTGAGGAGGAAGTCGACTTGCGTGAAGGGCTCGTGGCTGACGTCCTGCCAACGTACGGCGCCGGCGGCGTCGATGAGGAAGGTGCCGTGGAGGGGGACTTTTTCGAAGTCGTCGTAAGCTCGATAGGCCCGGAAAGTTTCGAGTTTTGGATCTGCGACCAAGGGGAAGGGAATGGAGTCACCTTCCTCTTCATAGGAGGCCAGAGCTTTGGCGAGTTCGGGTTGGGATTCGGTACTGACGGCAACGACTTCTAGACCGGCTTGACGAAAGGCTTCCATCTTGGGTGCGATGGCTTGGAGTTGCTCGACACAGTGTAGACAGCCAAAACCGAGATAGAAGACCACGACGACGGGGCGGCCCTCGTAGTCGCCAAGGGAGCGGATTTTGCCGACGGAATCGGGAAGTTTCCATTGGGAGGCGGGAGCGGGTTTCCAGCGGAATGGGCCGAGAGTATCGAGGTCTGGAAAAGGATTTCCGGCAGGATCGTCGGGGTTTGGCTTAAGCTTGGGGCGCCAGTCCTCGGGGTGACCGAGGCGCTTGGCTATGGAAGCGAGGCGAGCGAAGACGGGAACGGAGAGGTCGACGGTTTGAGCAAGATCACGAAGTTGAACAAAGGCTTTGTCTGCTTCCTGGGTTTTGCCGGCGGCGTTAAGAAGGTAGGCGGCTTGTGCGGCGGGAAGAGGGGTTTGCGGGGGGTTGGCCACGAGGCCGGCACCGATTTTGGCGGCTTCCTCCTTTTGGCCGACGGCAAGATAGGCTTGGGCCCGGCGGACCTTGTTCATGCTTTTGGCGACGGCCACGGCGGCCTTGGCTTCTTCCTTTTTCCCTTCGGCGAGCAATTGGTGAACCTTGAGTTCGGCCAGGGCGTTCTTGGCGAAGCTGATGCGCTTCTTCTCTTCCGCTTCCTTTTTCTTGCGTTCTTCGGCTTTCTTTTTGGCGGCGGCCGCTTCCTTGGGGTCGGGCTTGGCCTTCTTTTCGTCCGAAGCGTCCGGCTTTTTCGAGGTGGAGGCCGTGGCGTTTTTATCATCGCCGGGCTTTGCCTTTGAAGCTTCGGGCTTCTTCTTCGGAGCGGGTGGAAGCTTGCTTTCGAGCATGGGCCGGATGCGGGCGATGATTTCCTCGCCTTTTTTCGGCTGGCCGTTCTTGAAGTGTGCTACGCCGAGAAGCTGGAGCCTGCGACGGCTTTCGACGGGATCGGACAAAGCTTCCAGCTCGTCCGACTCGCAAAGGGCGACAAGGTCTTCCCACAGCTCGAATTGTTCAAGGGTGGAAAGTAGCCTGCGGTGGCCGTTGGCGGCGCTTCCGCCTCGCTTGGCGAGGGTGTTGTACTTTGGGTGACGGGGGAGGGAAATCATGTTGCGGGCCAGGGCCACGGCCTCGCTTGCTCGGCCGATGGTGGCGAGGTTGCGGCAGAGCCACTCGTTGTTGTGGGCGAAGTTGTGGATTTGGTCAGGCATGACCCGGTCGCGCATCATGTAGGCGTGGTCCGTGCGGGCGGAGGCTTCTTGGCTGCGAGCTGCATCGTGGTAGCGGCGAAGCTTGGAATAGATATGGCCGGACATGTGCCACATGTGAGCTATGCCTGGGGCGGTTTGCCCGCAGACAGCGGCGGAATCGATGGCGCGGGCGGCCCGTTTGTAATCCCACAGGTGAATACGATAGTGGTGGGCGGGGTGCATGGGATTGCCCTCGAAGACTTGTTGAAGGAGGGCGTCCACCGCCTCGTGGCTTTGAATTTTCACGCCGTTGCGGGAATTGCTCCAAAATTGGAGGGCATAGAGGGCTCGGGTCTCCAAGTCCTCGGGGAATTCGTATAGAATCGCTTCGAGGGCCTTGGCGTAGGATTCGGCTCGTTCAGTCTTCTTTTCCTTGGGGGTGTTCACGTATTTGGCGAGGGCGTCCACGTGCTTGACCTCCCTCGGGGAAGCCGAACCCTTGCGCTTCACCGCCTCGGCGATGAAGCCCTTGGCCCGCTTCTCGTTTCCGAGGTTGGCCCGGGCCATGCCCCAGTAGGCCATGGCGCAGGAGGGGTCAATAACGGCGGACTGCCGGAAGGAGCGTTCGGCCTCCAAATTCCAAAAACCATGAAGCTGGCCCAGCCCTTGGTTGAAGAAAGCTTGGCACTCGGGCTTCTTGGTGGTGACGGGGAAGTGCACCTTGGGCATGCCTTCCATAAGGTAGGCTCGCTGGCGCGGCCCTTCATCGAAGGCCTCGCCGTGGGCGG
Source organism: uncultured Opitutia bacterium (assembly GCA_964012695.1). Lineage (GTDB taxonomy): Bacteria > Verrucomicrobiota > Verrucomicrobiia > Opitutales > Seribacteraceae > CAXGVD01. The sequence goes on along the minus strand of CAXGVD010000031.1, from coordinate 1,384 downwards.
AATGCCCGGCGGGCACGGTCGCGTTGTTTTCCTTCTCCTCGGCGAACAACGGCGTGAAGAGCAGAGCAGCGAGGACGGAAACCGACCACGGAAGAATAAACCTGTATGAGTTTTGCATGTTCGTAGACGCAAGGCTGAGGCGTGCATGCTCGAAGGTGCCCATTAGCCCGATTCTCCGCAAGCCAAGTTTTACGGCCTTGATAACAAATGCACAGCCAGACATCGATTTTGTTTTGTTGCACTGCACAAACACCATTCAGCAGAAGAGCCCACCAAACCGCCTCCACAATTCGATTCGTCATGAATCTCCCTTAGGACCTCGCGCCACCTCCTTCCCGCGCCTCACCCACTCTTCGCGAATCTCGACAAGTTTTCTTGAGATTCCGCTGGAGGTTTCCATGTTCCGGCTCGATACTGATCATCTTGTTATAACATTTGATAGCAAATGAAGCACTCCACTTCCGGATCCCTGGCTGACGAAACCTACCATGTCATTCGCGAACGCGTGGCGGCGGGCCACTGGGCGCCGGGCACGCGCCTAGTTAACCGCAAACTGGGCGAGGAACTGGGCGTAAGTATGGTGCCCGTGCGGGAAGCCCTCAACCGCCTGGCCAGCGAAGGCTTGGTAGAGCATGTGCCTGGAGCGGGAGCCTATGTTCGCAAACTGGACCGAAAGCAAATCGTCCAGCTGTACGCCCTGCGAGAACAGTTGGAATGTTTCGCCGCCTGCGAAGCGGCGGAACGGATTCGGCCCGACCAACTCGCCCAACTGGACAAACTGCGAGAGGATTGGCTAAGACTGCTCGAACGCATCCGCCAAAGCAAAAAACAAACCGCAACGGCGGCGACGTTGCGCCGCTGGCTGGACAACGACCTGAAGTTTCACCGCATAATCATTGAGTCGGCAGACAACCCATGGCTAAGCAAGACGGTGATGAACCTACGCCTGCTCTCGGTGGTAGCGAGCAACAAGCCCGGTGCCCTTCCGCTAAATTCCGCCGAGCGCACGCACCGCGACCACGAAGCTCTGGTGACGGCACTTCGTCAAGGCTGCCCGAAAGAATCGGAAAAACTCATGCGGCAGCACGTGAAGGACGGACGCGAATTCGTCCTGGAACACTTGGAGGAATAACCATGAAGCAAATCGTAACGATTGGACTGCTGGGGCTGGCCACGATGGTGTTGCCGGGTTGGGCAACCGAGAAACGGACGGCTCTGCTGAAGGCCGAGGCCTTGCCAGATCTCCCCGACCCCATCGGCATGGCGGGCCCCTTCGCAGGCGTTCACAACGACGCCCTAATAGTGGCGGGCGGGGCCAATTTCCCCGTGCCCGAAGGCGAGGACTTGTGGGAAGTGCCTAAGATTTACCACGCCGACGCCTGGG
>CAXGVD010000030.1:0-12395 GCA_964012695.1 uncultured Opitutia bacterium | reverse complement strand
GGGCCGCTGTGCGCGAGGCTTGCGAGAAGTTGCTGGCCGAGCGTGAGCGCGTGGACGTGCTCGTTAACAATGCTGGCATCACCCGGGACAATCTTCTCTTCCGCATGGCCGAAGAGGATTGGGACGCCGTGCTAGGCACCAATCTCACCAGTTGCTTTCACTGGATCAAGGGCCTCGCCCGTCCAATGACCCGATCAAGATGGGGACGCATTGTGAATGTTTCTTCCGTGGTGGGGATTACAGGTAACGCCGGGCAAGCCAACTATTCCGCCGCCAAGGCGGGAATGCTGGGGCTGACTAAAAGTCTCGCCCGGGAATTCGCCGCCCGTTCCGTGACTGTGAACTCCGTGGCTCCGGGCTTCATCGAGACCGACATGACCGCCGGGCTCGACGAACGCATCCGCGAGGCCGCCGTCGCCAACGTCCCCCTCAAGCGCTTCGGTAAGCCCGAAGACGTCGCGGGCATCGTCTCTTTCTTGTGCTCGGAAGCCGCCGGATATGTCACGGGACAAGTTTTTTCAGTTGACGGCGGCATGGCTATGTGAAGAAGAGAGCCTTCAATTAACCAACCTTTTAATCCTGTAGAAGCATCATGTCCGACAGCAAAGCCGACCGTGTAATAAACATCATCTGCGAGCAGCTCAGCGTCACCGCAGAGCAAGTCACTCCGGAAGCCAGTTTCACCGACGATCTCGGGGCTGACTCCCTAGACCAAGTCGAGCTGGTCATGGCTCTCGAAGAGGCATTCGGGACGGAGATTCCCGAAGAGGAGGCGGAAAAGCTACAGACGGTCGGTGCCGTGCTAAAGTACGTGGAAGGCCAGTCTTGAGCCTTCTCACGAAGCCCGTCACGCACCATTTTTTTTGCGGGCACGCGCTTTAAGCATGACTGACGTCGGCGGTTCTCCCCGCATCGTTGTCACGGGCATCGGCGCACTCACTTCTGTGGGCGAAGATGTCGGGAGCTTTTGGGACTCTCTTTCAGCTGGTCGCACTGGCATAGGCCCTGTCACGCGTTTCGATTCGAGCGATATTACCAGCAAGGTGGCCTCCGAGGTGAAGGACTTCGATCCCGCCTCCGTGATGGACCCGAAGGAGGTTCGTCGCAACGACCGATACGTCCACCTTGCTCTCGGCGCCACATGCCGGGCCATGGAGGATGCCGGCCTCGTCAAGGAGGACCTCGTTCCCGAACGCACGGGCGTGCTCGTGGGTTCCGGCATTGGCGGCATGGAGACCATCGAGAACCAGATGACGACCCTTATTCAAAAGGGGCCGCGCCGGGTTTCTCCCTTCATGATTCCCTCCCTCATCGCCAACATCGCGGGAGGAGTCATCGCCATCGAGTTGGGCGCCCAAGGGCCGAACTTCGCCGTCGTCAGCGCTTGTGCCACCGGTTCCCATGCCATCGGGGAAGCTCTTCGCATGATGCGCTCTGGCCTCGCCGACGTTATGCTTGCGGGAGGAAGCGAAGCAGCAGTCACTCGCATCGGTTTCGCCGGTTTCTGTTCCATGAAGGCTATGAGCACGCGCTACAACGATGAGCCTGCCCGAGCTTCCCGCCCCTTTGACGCTGGGCGCGACGGATTCGTCATGGGCGAAGGCGCAGGCGTACTAGTCCTCGAAACCTTGGAGAAGGCCAAAGCCCGCGGCGCTCGCATCTACGCCGAACTGGCCGGCTACGCCGCCACCTGCGACGCCTACCACATCACCTCTCCCGATGTGGAGAGCAAGGCCCTTACCCAGTGTATGAATCTCGCCCTCGGCGATGCCAGTGTGGCCCCGGAGGACGTCACCTACGTCAACGCACACGGCACCTCTACCCCTTACAACGACCGCTCCGAAACTCTTGCCGTCAAAAATGTCTTCGGGGGGCACGCCCGCAATGGGTTGGCCATGAGTTCCACCAAGTCCATGACGGGTCACCTGCTCGGTGCCGCCGGGGCAATCGAGGCCGCCGCCGCATGCAAGTCCATCGAGACCAACGTCATTCCTCCGACCATCAATTACGAGGAACCTGACCCCGAGTGCGACCTCGACTACGTTCCCAACGTCGCCCGCGAAACCCCCGTCTCCGTCGCTATTAGCAACAACTCCGGCTTCGGCGGTCACAACGCCACCCTCGTCTTTCGAGAATTCTCTTAGTCGCGGCTTAGTCGCCTTCGGATTGCGGCCCTTTGCGGCTCAGAAACCCCGCAGTTGAACACCCGCTTTTTCGGCTTCATTCAGGACGGTCGGTTTGTTGAGGAGGAGGACTTTTTCCGCTTCCAGAGCGGCGGCGGACAGGCCGGCTTCTTTCATTACGCGGAGGGTGCGAAGGCCGAAGACGGGTACGTCGAAGCGGGTGTCCTGTCCAGGTTTTCCCATTTTCACGAAGAGGCTGTCCTTGGCCCCAAAGTTTCCCGCCCGCTCCAGCATGGCGTTGGTGCCTTCGAAGGCTTCAACCGCCAGAACCGTGCCCCGGCTCACCACTACGCCCTGCCCCACGTCGAGACGGGCGTTTGCACGGGCGATTTCGATGCCGTGGGAAAGGTGCTCGGGCTCGATTTTCGCCTTCCCCTTGACGATGACGCCCGGCTCGGCGAGATCCGCGTCCATGAAGACTCGGGCATCGAGCAGGCGGACTCCAGCCTTTTCGATTTCGTCGCCGATGGCCCCAAATAGGGTTTCGGCGTTGCGTCGCTTGAGGCCCGCTAACATGCGCGCCGCCTTGAGGTCGGGGTGAAGGCCGCGGAACAGTTTGCCTGGTGTGACTCGGCCCGCCATCACGGCGTAGCCTGCCTCGAACTTCTTGAGCACCTTGAGGAGTTTGCCGACCTGTCCAACTTTCACCTCGGCCCGCTCGTCGGGCGAAAAGACTCCAGCGAACTCGGGACAGGTTTCGCCTGCCAGCTCCACAAGTCGCAGTGGAACGCCCTCAGCCTTGGCTCGTTCGGCCAGCAGGACCGGGTACTCGCCTTGCCCCGCTACCAAGGCTAGGGGCCGACCGGCGTCGAAGTCCTCGGGTAGAAAGCGGCTCATGGGTGGCTTGGTTGTGTTGTTTTGTTATAGGCCCTGTAGGTTTTTTGGGCCCTATCTTATCCCTTCGCAACCAGGTTCACCAGTTTGCCGGGGACGTAGATTTCCCTGACGAGTTCTTTGCCTTCGAGGAAGGCCTGCACTTTTTCGTGGGCTTTGGCGGCTGCGATGGCGGTGTTCTTTTCGACGTCCTTGGGGAGCTTGGCGTCGCCGCGCAGTTTGCCGTTCACTTGGAAGACGATGAGGATTTCCTCGGAGGCGAGCAGTTCCTCTCGGGCTTCGGGCCAGGGTTGATCGACGATGGAGGGTGCGCCGCCGAGTTTTTTCCACAGTTCCTCAGCGAGGTGCGGAGCGAAGGGGGCGAGGAGCTGGAGAAATGTTTTGGCCGTGTCGGCGGCATAGGCGTCGGCCTTCTGGAGGTGGTTGAGGAGAATCATCAACTGCGAGATGGCCACGTTGAAGCGGAGACCCTCGATGGCCTCGGTGACCTTCAGGATGGTCTCGTGGAGGAGGCGGAGCGTGGAGGAGTCGCTTTCCTCGGAAGAGGTGGCTTTGTCTTTTCCGGTGAACTCTCGGTGGGCTCGGCGGAGGAAGCGGTGGACGCCTTCGATACCATTCTCGCTCCAGGGCTTCACGGCTTCGAGAGGGCCGAGGAACATTTCGAAGAGGCGGAGGGAGTCGGCCCCGTAGGCTTCGATGACGTGGTCCGGGTTCACGACGTTACCAACGCTCTTGGACATTTTGTTGCCGTCCTCGCCGAGAATTAGACCTTGGTGGAATAGGCGCTTGTAAGGCTCGGGGTGGGCGAGGACGCCTTCGTCGTGGAGGAAACGGTGCCAGAAGCGGGCGTAGAGGAGGTGAAGCACGGCGTGCTCGGCCCCGCCTATGTAAAAGTCCGGCCCGCCCCAATAGGCTTCCTTTTCGGGGGAGACGAGGCGTTCGGGGTTGTCGGGGTCGAGGTAGCGGAGGTGGTACCAGCAGGAGCCCGCCCACTGTGGCATAGTGTTGGTCTCGCGGGTGGCTTCGACCCAGTAGTCGCCTGAGGGTTTGGGCTCGGAGCGGGGCCGGGTTTCGCCCGTGGCGAGGTTGAAGTGAACCTCTAGCCACTCGGGAATGGTGGCGAGCGGGCTTTCACCCGTGCCCGCCGGTTGGTAGTTCTCCACCTCGGGCAGGCTCAGAGGAAGGGCGTTTTCGGGAACGGGCAGGGCGTAGAGGGTGACGCCGTCCTTGTCCGAGGTGACGGGGTCTTCGGGCAGGCTGGCTCGGACGGGACCTTCGGCGGCGCGGGCCTTGTCGTAGTCCTCCTTGCTAACCCATACGAGGGGGATGGGTTCGCCCCAGTAGCGTTGGCGGGAGAAAATCCAGTCGCGCAGCTTGTAGTTCACGGCGGCAGCGCCTTGGCCGCGGGCATCGAGGTCAGCGGTGATTTTTGCTTTGCAGGTTGAAGCCTTCATGCCGTCGTACTCGCCCGAGTTCACCATGACGCCCTCGCCCGCGTAGGGGAGCTTGGCCTTTTCCTCGTCCCCGTCCTCGGGAGCGATGACTCGGATGATTGGTATGCCGAACTTTTCGGCGAACTCGAAGTCCCGCTCGTCGTGTGCGGGCACCGCCATTATGGCTCCCGTGCCGTAGGTGATTAGCACGTAGTCCGCCACCCATACTGGCGTCTTCTCCCCGTTGACCGGATTCACGCAGTAACTGCCCGTGAAGACGCCGCTCTTGTCCTTGGCGAGATCCGTGCGGTCCAGGTCGCTCTTCTTGGCGGCGGCCTCCACGTAGACCTTCACTGCCTCGGCGTTTTCGGGCGTGACCAGCTTGTCGAGCAACGGATGCTCGGGGGCCACGACCATGTAGGTGGCTCCGAACAAGGTGTCCGGTCGGGTTGTGTACACCTCCAGTTCCGCGTCGAGCCCGTCCACCGCGAAACGTACCTCGGCGCCCTCCGAACGGCCAATCCAAGCGGTTTGCTGGCGCTTGGTGGAATCGGGCCAATCGAGGTCTTTCAGGCCATCGAGGAGTTTCTCGGCGTAGGCGGTGATGCGGAGTACGACTTGTCGCAGGTTGCGGCGCTCCACTGGATGGCCGCCCACCTCGGACTTGCCGTCCACCACTTCCTCGTTGGCGAGGACGGCCCTTAGCTCCGGACACCACCAGACGGGCTTTTCGTCCACGTAGGCCAATCCCGCCCTAAAAAGACGCAGAAAAATCCACTGCGTCCATTTGAAGTAACTTGGGTCGGTAGTATTGATTTCCCGGTCCCAGTCGATGGCGAAGCCGATGCTTTTGATCTGACGTCGAAAGTTGTCGACATTCTTCTGGGTGGTCTCGGAAGGATGGGTGCCCGTCTTGATGGCGTACTGCTCGGCGGGGAGACCGAAGGCGTCCCAACCCATCGGGTGCAGGACGTTGAACCCACAGGCCTTCTTGTAGCGGGCGAGGATGTCGGAAGCCACGTAACCTTCCGGGTGCCCGATGTGCAACCCCGCTCCCGAGGGGTAGGGGAACATGTCCAGGGCGTAGTACTTCGGTTTCTCCGAAAGGTCTTCGGCCCGGAAGGTTTTTTCCCGTTCCCAAAATTCCTGCCAACGCTTCTCTATGTCGAGAAAGTCGTACTTCCGTTCGTCTTCACTCATATCTTGCAACAGGTCGAAAAAGCCGATGTATCATGCCCGGCCAATCGGTAAAGGCAAAGGGAAAGCAGTCTTGTTGGTGTTTGGGTGCGGGCGAGCCTCTCGGGCCGGACTTGTCGCCGCGTTTCAAGCCCTTCAGTTTGGACGCCGAAGGCTGATGTGAGGCGAAAAATCAAATGCTACATTCTGTTCTTTACGAGGGCCGACCATTGAGGGCGAGAAGCGTCAAGAGAAGGGTTTGGTTATGGAGCCCGCTTTCTCCTCTCCCCGTACAAAAAGGCAAACCCGAAGACTCCGATTGACAGGGAAGCGTCTCGAGCAATCAAGAAAGCAAATTGCCAGGCAGGATTGACTGTTCGATCATCGCTCTGCCGCCCGTCTTCCTCCGCTCGTGCTTGCCTTTTTGAGGCTCACGGGTTCTTTGCTTTCAGCATGAACGATGTGTCTTACGATTTCGGCCTACCTCCAGCCGAGCAGGCCCTCAACGAGTTCCGCACGAAACGGGCCGATTTCGCCAACAAGCTGGGCACTCTGAAGTTTCGCCGCGATTTCGGCGGGGAGATGTTTTCGGCCGAGCAGGACGCTTTGTTTGCCCAACTGGAGGAGAATCTCGAACGGGTGCGGGAAAGGCTCGGGAGCATCGGCGGAAGCTTGGAGTTGGGCGAGGTCCAGGTCTCCGCCGAACTGCGGGGGATTTTCGCCGAAATGGAAAACCTGCTGGCCCGGTTCGAGGGTCGGGAGGCGACCGCTTCCTCCTCGCCTGCCGATACACCTAAGGCACGCTACCTCGCCAACCTGTTACTTTTAAGCCGGGCGGACGGTTCCCGCGACGCCCGCGAGGAGGAAGTGTTCGCTCGATCTGCAGCTGGAATCGGGGCCAAGCAGGCCGACGTTGAGAACGCCCACGGCCTCGTCTCTTCGGGGCGCCATCCCCACCTCATTCTTGTCGGGCGCTTTTCTGACCAAGTCCGCAACTTAGAGGATCTCATGCTCCTGTGCTTTGCGGACGAGTCTATTCACCCCGCCGAGCAGGAACTCATAGAGACTTTCGCCGGCAGCATTGGGCTGGACCAGGACGCCATGAACCGGGTCCACCAATCGCTTCAACTCTCCCTACAACCCAACACCTGAAACCGCCGCCATGTTTGCTCGCCTCCTTCCCTTCTCCTTCGCCGTCCTTTGCTCTTCCTTATTCCTCGGGGCGGAGCCCAAGGTTTTCAGAGTCTTTCTGTTGGCGGGCCAGTCGAATATGGAGGGGCAGGGTGTGGTGGACCTCGACCACCCCAAGTACTACAACGGGGGCAAGGGCATACTGGAGCGGGTCATGGCGGACCCCACCCAAGCCAAGCGCTACGTTCATCTGAAGACGCCGGAGGGCGCCTGGGTGGAGCGGGACGACGCCTTCATCCGCTTCCGCAATAAGCAGGGCGTGATGGCGGGCGGCGTGAGTATCGGTTTCACCGGCTACGGGAGCGACAAGAGTCGGCACCACATCGGGCCCGAGTTGCAGATTGGGCACCGCTTGGGGGAGCATTTTCAAGACCCCGTCCTGCTCATCAAGACGGCGTGGGGCGGCAAGAGCCTGTACAGGGACTTTCGACCTCCGTCTGCCAGTGGGGAAACGGGTCCATACTACAATAAAATGCTTGCCGAGGTGGAGGAGGCCCTGGCCAACGTGGAGAAGGAATTCCCTGCACTCAAAGGGCACAGGCCGGAGTGGGCGGGTTTCGTCTGGTTTCAGGGTTGGAACGACATGTTCGACAAGACGGCCCTTGCCGAGTACGAGGAAAACCTTGTGCATCTGGTGAAGGATGTCCGGAAGGAATTTAATAGCCCGAAGCTGCCCGTCGTTATAGGTGAACTTGGCAACGGCGGCCCCAAGGCCGGCGCCAACATGCTGGCCATTCGAGCCGCCCAGAAGGCCGCCGCCGAACGCAAGGTCTTCAAGGGCTCGGTGAAATTCGTGAGTACCACCTCCTTCGCACGCCCAAAGGAGGAGTCCCCAAACATGGGCCACGGTCACCACTGGTTCGGCAACGCCGAAAGCTACTTTCTCATCGGCGACGCCTTGGGCAAGGCCATGGTGAAGCTTTTGAAATGATTCGCCGTGAGATTAGCGGGCCTCGGCCATTCCGTTGTCGAAGACCTTGCGGAGTTTAGGGTCTTGGGAGAGGTCGATTGGCGTGATCATTTCCCGGTCGAGGGGCGGTTTGCCTCCTTCGTACTTGCGGATGGTGGCGACATGGGGGCGCCAGTTCAGATCTCCGAGGCGCGCCAGCTTGCCCAAGGGTTTGCCAGTGGCGTCCTTGTAGGCTTTGTAAACGAGTTCGGAGCAGTAGATGAAGCGGTCGTCCATGCGGTAGCGGAAGTCGTAGGGACGTCCCGCGTACTTGGGGAGGACTGCGAGGAAGGCCGGGAGGTCGGCGTTGTGCTCGGGCTTTAGGCGAAAGGCGGCGAACTTGGCTTTGCGTCCTCGGGCGACCCACTTGTGAAGGGGGATCGACCCGACCGTACCGATGGACTCGAAGACACGCCAGTTGTCGTCCTTGCCCTCGATGACGACTCCGCAGTGGGAGTAGTTCGATTTTGTCACACCCTCGATGGCGACGACGAGGTCCACCGTTTTCGGCAGAGCTTGAAAGAGGACATCGCCGGCTTGGGGTTCGTAGCCGGAATCATCGGGCTTTCCGTAACAAGCGAGGGCGAGGAACAGAAAAGTCGTTCGTCTCGCGTTTCTCACTTTTCGCAAGCTCCTTATTGATATTGCCCCGAGTTTTGGAAACGCCTGGGGGTGAGGCCTACTCGATGGGCAGGAAGACGAGTTTGCCCGCGAGCATATCGGGGACCACGAGTTGCTTGTTCTTGCGGTCGAGGTAGAAGTCGGCGGCGGTGGTGAAGTCTTCGCTGAGGGTCGAGGTCTTCTTGGTCTTGCGGTCGTAGGCCCAGACTTTGCCGAGGGGCCAGCTTGAGACGTAAACCTTGTCGCCAAAGGCTTCCACGGCGTCGGCTCCGCGCAGGCCCTTGGCGATGATGCGGAGCTTTTTGTCGGAGTAGGCGAGTACGTTGCCGGTGAAGAAGTCTCCCATGAGGAGGATTTCCTTGCCCTTGGGGCCGGTGACGCAGACGCCGTTGGGGCCCGGCATGCGCTTGTCGCCGGCGGGAACGGCCACGGATACCTTGCCGTCGAGGCCAACCTTGTACACGCAACCAGTCATGGGCGGTACGGCTTGCTTGTTCTTTACAGGCCAGAGTTTACGCTCGCCGTCTGGGTCGAACATCCACTTGGGGTGGCTCATGTCGGTGACGTAGACGCTTTGGCCGTCGCGGGAGGCGGCGACATCGTTGAGAAATGTCACTTCCTTCGGAAAGTCCTTGGCTTCTGCGATGGTGGAGACCTTGCCGTTCTTGTCGATTTTGCGGACGACGGTTTCGTCCGCCGTGACAAGGAAGCCCCCGACGAAGGCGATGCCCTTGGGGTTGTTCAGCCCCTTGGCGAAGACGGTGGCCTTCTCGTTCTTGGCGTCGAGAACCTTGACTTCGCCGTCGCCGGGTTCGCTGCCGTTGATCATGGTTACGTATAGCTTGCCGCCGAACCCTCGGCAGACGCTTTCCGGTTTGGTCCCGATTTCTAAAACCTTGGGTCCTCCGAAGGAGGGCACGGACGTGGACAGAAAAGCAAGAAGGAGGATGGTAGCGGATTTCATTGTGGGGTAGTTTTCGCGGCGCGTGGTAGACGGGCAAGCAAGAAAGGGTGAGTGGACTCTCGAATTTTCGGACAACTACAAACCCGGGCTTGCCAAAGGGCTTGCGGCGGGAAAGGGTGGAGGGATGAAAAAGTGTAGGGTTTTCGTTTCGCTCCTCTTCCTCTCCACCCCCGTCTTGTTCGCGGCTGACGACGAGCCCGTGGCTCCCAAGGCTTTTCTCGATGAAATTGACGCCCTGCCGGGTTGGAAAGTTCTTGTGGAGAAGGACTTCGCCCAAGTGAACTGCGACCCGGAGACCTTCCGGTTCGGGAAGCCCGGTTCCGTCCACTGCACGGGCAAGCCGAACGGCGGGCTCCGCTCGGTTAAGGTTTACAAGAACTTCGAGGTCACCTTTTCGTGGCGGCACAACAAGTACGCGGGCAACGCGGGGATTTTTCTGTGGTGTCCGCGCTCCGTGCTGGACAAGTTGCCCCGCGGCAAGTTGCCCCAAGGGATAGAAGTGCAGATACTGGACCTCGGTTACGAAGAGAACTGGGAAAAGAACAAGGGAAGGAAATCCCCTTGGTTCACCAGTCACGGGGACGTTTTTCCCGTGGGCGTGGGACGAATGAAGGCCGTCACCCCGCAAGTCACTTACAAGGATGAGAACGGCAAGGACTACGTGGTGGGCAAGCCCAACTCCGCCCGCAGCTTCCCCACCAAGCGCCTAACCCGTCCGCATGGGCACTGGAACCACTACTATGTCCGGGCGGTGGACGGGACGGTGAAGCTCTGGGTGAACGGCGAGATGGTGAACGAGGGCCGCGAGTGCAAGCCGAGCGAGGGACACTTTGTTCTCGAGTCCGAAGGCGCACCGATTGATTTCAGCGGGATGAAGCTGCGAGAGCTTCCTTGAATAATACGACCGCAAACCCGTTTCTCGTCAAACCATGAAAACCTCCCACAAACTCCTCCTTCTATCTTCTTTCGTCTTTTTCGTCGTCACATTCGTTTCCGGTTCCGAGAACTGGCCCGCATGGCGTGGTCCCTTTGCTCACGGTTCCTCTGCCGGCGGTTCCTATCCCGCCAAGTGGGGGGAGACGGAAAACGTGGTCTGGAAGGCCGCGCTTCCCGGCAAGGGTTGCTCCACCCCCATCACCTGGGACAAGCGCATCTACCTCACCTGCGCCGCCGAGGGACAGGACGCGGTCCTAGGTTTCGGTTGGAACGGCGAACTGCTTTGGCAAGCCAAACTAGGCCCCGAGCGCAAGGGCAAGCACCGCAACGGTTCGGGTAGCAATCCCTCCCTTGTTACCGACGGCGAACGCCTGTACGCCCTCTTCAAGAGCGGACGTCTGGCCGCTCTGAATCTCGCCGGAAAAACGCTATGGGAGGTGGACTTGAAGCCCTATGGTAGGGACAACCTTTATTGGGATTTTGGCACCTCGCCCGTATTGGCCGACGGACACCTCGTGGTGGCCCTGATGCGCAATGGCAATTCCTGGCTACTCGCCTTCGATCCTGCCTCGGGCAAGGTGAACTGGAAGCGCGAACGCGACTACGAGACTCCGCGCGAGGGCGACCACAGCTACGCCACTCCCATCGTGGTAAAGCGCGGCGGCAAGGAATCGCTTCTCGTATGGGGGGCCGAAAGGCTCACCTCCCACGACCTCTCCGATGGTTCCATCCTCTGGTCTTCCGCCGGCTTCAACCCCAAGAAGAAAAACAACTGGGTGGTGGTCGGTTCGCACGTGGTGGTCGGCGACGTAGCGGTGGTGCCCTACGGCCGCGGCGCCCACCTTGCCGGCATCCGTTTGGGCGGGAAGGGAGAAGTCACCGAAACCCACCGGCTTTGGACGCGGGACGGAATCGGTTGCTTCGTGCCCACTCCCGCAGCGGCGGACGGCAAGCTCTATGTTTTGCGTGACCGCGGCGAAGTGCACTGCATCGACCCCAAGAGTGGCAAAACCCTCTGGGACGGCGCCTTCCCGCGCTCAAGCTCCAGTTACTACGGCTCGCCCACCGTCGCGGGCGGCAAGCTCTACGCGCCCCGGGAGGACGGCGTCGTGCTCGTGGCCGACGTCTCCGGCGACGCCTTCCGCTTCCTCTCAGAGAACGACATGGGCGAGCGCGTAATCGCCTCTCCCGTACCCGTCGCCGACCGCCTCTTCGTACGTGGAGAAAAGCACCTCTTCTGCTTGGGGAAGTAGGGCGAATACAAGCGGGCGGTCGAGTTCCTTACAGCAGAAGCATGGCGTCTCCGTAGGAGTAAAAGCGGTATTCCGCCGCGATGGCTTGGGCGTAAAGGTCCTTGAGGAGGGGGAGCCCTTCGCCTTCCTTCGGCGAGAGGAAGGCTGCAACGAGGCAGAGCAGGGTGGAGCCTGGGAGGTGGAAGTTGGTGAGGAGGGCGTCCGCGCCTTGAAAGACATGCTCCCCGGGGCGGATGAAGAGGTCGGCTTCGCCAAGGGTGGCGTACGCGGGGTGGGGATCGGGGCCTTGGGCGAGGTGGTGCTCGATGGCTCGGACCGTGGTGGTACCCACGGCGAGGCGCGGGGGGCCTTCTTTCCGCAGGGCGACTTTGGTTTCGGGGGGCAGGAGGTAGCTCTCAGCATGCATGGGGTGGTCTTCCACGCGTTCGGTCTCGATGGGGCGAAAGGTTCCTAGACCGACGGAGAGGGAGAGGTCGTGGAGAGCATGCCCGCGTCGGCGCAACTTCTCCAGCAGGGCGGTGGTAAAGTGGAGGCCGGCGGTGGGGGCGGCCGCCGCCGTGCGTTTGGCGGGGTCGGCGTAAACGGTTTGGTAGCGCTCGGCGTCGGAGGAGTCGGCGGGACGTTTGACGTAGGGGGGCAGGGGCATGGAGCCGAGGCGTTGGGCGAGGGCGGGGACGTCTGTGTCGTGGGGATGGTCGAAGCTTACTAGGTATTCTCCTGTGGGCAGGGTCTCGTGGACGACGGCTTGGTATTCGTCCGGCAGGCCAAAGGCACCAGCTTTGACGGTTTTGGCGCCTGGTTTGAGGAGGCAGTGCCATAGTCCGGGGGGGGAGTCGGCTTCGGTGTTGGCTGCCG
>CAXGVD010000029.1:0-12476 GCA_964012695.1 uncultured Opitutia bacterium | reverse complement strand
GTAAAACCTTGGAAGTTTATCTGGAGGAGCAAAACGAACTGCGACAGTTCGGACAAAGCTTTCAGGACATTGGCCTCTCCGTGTCCCAAGATGTTCTGATGGAACTCCAGAGGGCGGAAAACCACGTCAAGAACCGCATCAAGCGTCTGCAGGGACGCACCGCTCGGCGATGGATTATGGCCGTTGCCTCCCTTGTGCTTTTGGCGTCTGGGGGTACCGTCTGGTTCATCTTGCAGAAAGGGGTTTGGGACGCCCGCGACGCCGCTGCGGACGTCACTGAAATCACGGACCCCGTCAAAAAGTGGGAGGAAATCTCCGGTTACCTCGTGGGGGTTCACAAGGCTCACCTCCAAGATCCCGAGGTCGTGAAGTTGCTGGATATGGCCGTCGAGGACGCCGTGAACGCCGCCGTGTCCAACGCCCTCACCCACGAGAGCGGCAACTTCAGGAACAAGGGCAAGGATCTGTTTCTCAAGGCCACCCAGAACAAGAAGCTGCGTGGCGTCGTGCCTGAGGAAAAACTAGAGGAATTCCGGCTGCGTGTGGCCATCAAGATGTGCGAAGACGTTCAGCGGGACTTAGCCGAAGGAAGCTTGGACCAGGATGAAGTCGAACGCTTCGTACTCATGTTTCATGAGGAACCGGAGCCACGCATGGACGCCGCGGGCAAGCCGCTCCCCTTGGACAAGGTGGACTACTCCGTCTTCCTCAACGGTGTGCAGGGCCCCTTGGAGGCCATCAACAAGGAGGTCGTGGCTCGGCAGGATGCCGGCGCTGCCGTCCAGAATCGTTTCGCTAAAATGAAGTCTAGGCTCAAGGAGATGTACCAGGATTTACGCGATGCGGCCGAGGAATTTCGAGCCACGGGCCAAGTGAACCACGCCATTCTGGGCTGGGGGCCGAGGATCGACGAACTTAGCGAAACGAGCAAGGAGTTCAGCCCCTCGGAGTCATCCGTAGACCCCGCCGATTACCGACGGTTTCGAGACGACTTCAGCGAACTCAAAGGATTTTGGCGAGACTATGTCAATACAGTGGAGAATACCCAAGGCTCCAAGATCGACGAATTGCTTGACCAGGCCGATCGCCTTGCCAGTTCACTCCGAACGGGTAACGATCCCGACACAAGAGGAAAGTTAGCGCAACTGGGCGAGATGATGCAGAATATCGCCGCCTTCAACAAAGGGACGAGCGAGCAGTTGAAGCTGTCCTCCCAGCAAACCCGTCGCCTCAACGACCTGAAGGCGGCCCATCGGGAAATTTCCGCTAATCTCACGGAACGAAGCGACGCCGTCAACGCCGTCCGTTCCGCGGCCGGCTTGAAGGAGTACATCGGTACGCTGGAAAAGGCTTTGGCCTCCAAGGCCTATCCCCCCGCGACCCTTGAATACGTCCGCAATGTCGTCACCAACCGGGGGCTCTTCGAGAACGACAAGGGCCAACTCCAGACCAAGTTGCTCTTCCAAGGACCGAACGATGTCTGGAACAAGGCCAAGGCGGGTGATCTCCGCTTACGCCCTGAGGACACCCGGCCCGAGTTCGAGTACCTGTCGGCTCTCGTGGGTGACCCCAAAATTCGAGACGCTTGGCTCTACAAGCTATACGATTGCAAGCCAGTTAGGACGGGGAACAGCGTCCGGGGCGCGGCCAACTATACGACGGAGAAGACCTTGTCCCGCTTCCTCACCTCGATTGGCCCCGTGCAGGAAGAGCGCATCGTGAAAAAGTTCGACGCCGAGGGCAAGCCCATCGCCAACCCGTCGCAGCAACTTATCCAGCAGGGCAACTTCATTCACGGAGGAACTGTGCAGGGACGTTTGTTTGAGAGTCTTCACTTCAACGGAGGTGGCAAGGGCTTCGTGTTGGAGGAGGGGACGCTTACGGTCGAATCGCGTTTCGTTCAGTTTCAGTTCGAGAGGAGGCTAGACAAGGACACTAAGTCCCTAGAGGGCGAGAGCACTTTGGCGGACATTTTGCAGGTGGTTTATCAGGCTCCCTCCGTTTCTCCCCTATTCAAAGGTTTCCTGCACGGAGAAATTTGCGAGCTGATGCTAAAGCGACCAAAGGAGTGGGGTGCGGCTTTCAATAAAGGAGTTCTGGCCGACTACCAAGCCTTGAAGCAGAAGCTGGGCGGCACCCGCCTGAAAGCAGACGACTGGGTGCTCCATCGAAAGAACTTCGCCACCGTGGAAGGTGCCCTCGGCATCTTTTATGGAAAACTTGCCAAGAAGAACTACGCGGGCGAGGCGAAGTACAGCGTCGCCCTACTCAAGTCCCTTACCACCGTAGGTTTCGGGTACGCCGGTAACGTCGATGCGACGGGAAGCCCGAAATTTACCGGCGAGGAACCTCTGTATGTTTGGGGCCTGGGTAAGGGACCGGGAGGGAGGTTCGCCCTCCAGAGGATGGAGAAGGGGAACGCCGTTGCCGGCGCCTCGGGATCCGCGGTCCTGCCTTTCAGTCCGTTGCTGACCACGGACGCGGACGTGCGTCGTCTCTTTGAAAAAGCCCATGCCGACGCCGGAGCCTCTCCCGGCCAATTCGCTTCCCTCGACAGCCTCCTACCCTTCGAATTCTCCGACTGAGTCATGAGCTACGTGGAAAAATACACGGTATCCAAACGCGGGCAGGAAGAAGGCCCGTACACGGGCGAGGAAATCGTCGACCTCCTTCGCATGAAGGAGTTGAGCATGATCCACAAGGTCAAGGTGGGGCAGGACTGGGTGAGTGTCGGCGATTTCTTGGACAAGCGCGAGAAGGGTGAATTGCCCGAGCAAAACATCGAGAAATCCTTCGAGGAAGTGGAGAAGGAGGCCGCCGCCAACAAGGAGGAGGCGGAAGGAAAAAAAGAGCCTGAGCCGGAACCCGAGCCCGAACCGCCGCCCAAAATCGTGGAGGTACCGGAGCCTGGTCCTGCGGATGAGATACACGTCAACCGGGCTGGCCAACAGTTCGGCCCCTATCTTTTCAACGAACTCAAGGACTACCTGAAAAACGGCAACCTGCGGTTTTCCGACATGGTCTGGTTCCAAGGCGTGCCGGAGTGGGTGCCGCTTTCCTCCTTGCCCGGAGTATCCGAAGGGATCAAAACCTTGGGCGCCGCCGCGCCCCCCCCTCCCAAGCCGCCTCCCGCTCCCGCCGCCCCTCCCGCCGTGCCGCCGGCTTCGCCTGCCGCCGCTGCTCCTCCCGCCAAAGCAGCTGCCGCAAACGACGACGAGGACGACGACCCCGAGTACGAACCCCTCCACCCCGTGGACGAAGAGGAGGACCCCGAGGTCGCCGGTCTGGCGGAACCCGGCCCGCGCGCCTTGGCTGGCTTGATCGACTGGGCAATTCTTCTTGCCGTCCTCGGAGCCGTCGCCGGTTTGACCTTCGGGCTCGGCGAAAGCGTGGACGCTTGGGCCAAGTGGGTTTCTCTCGGCGTAGCTCACCTGCTCTTCACTTGGCTTTACTTTGCTCTTACGGAGTCGGGCAAGGCCATGGGGTCAGTCGGGCACCGCGTGGCAGGCCTTCAAATCGTGACGGCGGAGGAGGAGGGCCGCATCGGCTTTGGACGGGCCACGGGACGAGCTTTTCTCAAGGGCGTGTTCGCCATTACCCTGCTTCTTCCCTTCCTGGTGTTCGTCACCCGGCGCCGCCAAGGTCTGCACGATTTGGCCTGCGGCACCGTCGCCCGCCGGATACCGGAGGAATTTTCCGCCCCTGCGGAGGACGAAGAGTAGGCGTAGGCTGAACTGGTTTTCATTCAACGAAAAACATTCATTTTCAACTAAACGAAACATACATAAATCATGGCCGACGGCGGAGTAGGATTCGACGAACCGGAACTTAGCTGGACCACCCAGGACATCGAGCAAAAGCTTGGTTTCAGCGGTGGCCGGTTCACAGACACCAACGCATTCTTCACCTTCTTGGTGGGGCTCATCTTCTCCACCCTTTTCTTCGTGGTGCTCGAATTCGTCATCGGCGATTCGGGCGACCCCGCAGAATGGAAGAAAAACAACACCGAGACCGTGACCTTGGAGGACGGAACCACTAAGGAACAGTCCAAGCCAATACCAATTCACAAAGAGTTCGCGGACAAGTTCATCAATCGAGGTATCGGTGGATATGTTATGGCGGCGGGCATTACGCTTCTCTTCTTCTGGGCCGTAACCATCCTCTTCGTGAAAGGGCGCAAGGTGAAGTTTCAGCGTAAGATACTGAGCCTGAACCTCATCCCGCAGGATCCCAACTTCTTCCTCAACAACGCCACTGCCCGGGACGCCCTCCTCCGCATACGCGGGCAAGTGGACGACCCCAAGCACTACCTCCTGCTGAACCGCATAGACGTGGCGCTCTCCAACTTGCAGAACATCGGGGAAATCTCCGAAGTGGCCAGCCTCACCAACGCCCAGGCCTCCATAGATGAGGACCAAGTCCTCGCCAGTTACAGCCTGATCAACGGTTTCAACTGGGCCATTCCCGTGCTCGGCTTCATCGGTACCGTGCTCGGTTTGGGCGCTGCCATCGGGGAGTTCGGCCAAACCATCCAGAACACCGAAAATATAGACGCCCTCAAGTCCTCCCTGACGGATGTCACCGGCGGTCTCTCCACCGCCTTCGATACCACTTTGCTCGGTCTCGTTGCCTCCATCGTCGTGCAGATGCTCATGACCTTCCGCAAGCGTCAGGAATTTCTCCTTCTGGACGAATGCAACGAATACTGCCAGTCCTACGTGCTGGCCAAACTCAAGCTGGAGAAAAGCGGCGGAAGGCACCGTCCCGGAGCCTGAAAATCGGGCCTGTAGGTTGGTAAATCACCACGAACGCGAACAGGATGAAAAATCATGGGTAGGGGAGGTAGGTCGAGCGACGAGAAGGTGAGCTTCTTCGCCTTCCAGGACATCATCACTGCCGTCATCGGCATCCTCGTGTTGATCGCCCTCATCCTTGCTCTTCAGATCAACCCCAAGACGGATGATCCGGGAGACAATCCTGGGAACAACACCGGCCCCATCGAGGTGGTCACCGGCAACAAGACGGGGGAGGACCACCACACCGCCACGCCCGACGAGGAACCAGAGGAAAACGCCACCGAAATCATGGAGGAGATAGCCAAGATCGAGGAGGACATAGACCAGGCGGACAAGAACTTCACAGTTTTTATGCAGGAGAAGAACAACCAGTTGGAGGTTCTCGAAGAGGAAATCGCCCGTCTTGAGGATACTCTGGCCGAAATTCGCAAAATCGCTGCCAACAATTCTCCCGAATTGAAGCTTCTCTCGGACCAAATCGACGGAACGGAGGTGGCTATCGAGACCGCCCGCAACGCCGTGGAGAAGCAAGAGGAAGTCCTCGAAGGCTTGGAAGACGAGGTGGACACGCGCGTCCTACACGCCATCGAGGAGATGAGCGAGGACGAGTTGCTCGAGTTGAGTGACCGACTCTCCTCTCAAATCGAGCAACTGGACCAGCAGGAGAGGGAAGGCGTCCGCATCATTCCCCAAGCCGACAACGTGACCAAGAAACCCGTGCTTGTGGGGCTCGCCGCCGACGAGTTTACCATCGGGGAGTTCAACGGCGAGCAGACGACCGAACAGGTCACTCCCGCCAACTATTACCAAAAGTTGGGCACCGCTCTCACTTCCTACAGTCCGGACAGGCATTTCTTCGTTTATTTCTTTCGGCCTTCCGCCTGTAAGTTGCCCATTCAGGTGCGGGCGGAGTCGGGAATCATAAACAAGAACCTCTTCAAGCTCTTGTGCGAAAGTGGAAAAAGGCGAAATCTCACTCAACGGCTGGGCTTCCAATATGGCTTCGAGCCCATTCACGAGGACGCCGCTCTCCTTTTCACCGACAAGCAGCCCGACTCCTTCGAAATGCTCTTCCCCGACCTTTGAGTCGCTCCTTTTCCACCTTTCAGAATCAACAAAAAAGCCCGAAGCCATGGCCAGAGAAGAGGAAGAAGGTGGAAGCCTCGACATGTTGCTCGATACTCTCTGCAACACCTTCGGCGGCATCATCCTCATAGCCATCCTGCTCGCCGTTAGCGTGAACGAGAAGCGCAAGGAGGTTTACAACGAAGTCGTGCGCACGAACGAAGATGTCTCGGACCTTCTCCGCGAGCGCGAGCGGGTCAGGAACTCTCTACTCGACCTGCAGGACGAGCACGAAGAGGAAATCATCGAAATCGAGGACGAACTGGAAGAGAAACGGGTCGAAGTGGTAGAACTGGAGGACGACGTGCGCGCTGCCCAAAGCGAAGGCGCGGACAAGGAGGCTCTTGCCAAGAAAATGCAGGAGGACCTGGACGAGAACCAAATCAAGCTGGATGAACTGGAGCGGGACCGAAGCACCAACTTCGAGAAGGTCAGCCGCCTCGAAAGCATCGTCAAGCACAGGGAACTCATTCAGGCCATCAAGAAGAAACCTTTCCAAAAGGTCGGCCTTCCCGTGGAGAAAGCCACCGAAAAGACCCAATATCCCATACTCGTGGCTCATGGACGCGCCTATCCCATGATGCGCGTGGCGGGGAGGCGAATCGTGAAGAACGACGCAGGCTTGACTTGGAAGGACCTCGGAGACGGTATTCTGGAGCTTTCCGCCGACCCCGCCCAAGGCTACAACGCCAACCGTGAGGACGAATTGGAAGCCTTTCTTGCCACCATTGACATGGTCGGACGCGCGGCCAAGAAGGAGGTTTACGTGAACCTTTTCGTTCAGCCCGAGTCGAACAACTTCACCCTCTTCAACAAAATTCGGGATGAGGTCGTTCTGCGCAAGTTTTCCTACAACTTCAATCCCATCTCCTCCGTGCCCGTAAAACTTGATTCCAAGGGGTTCGTTGCTCGAACTTTGAATTAAAAATTCCTTAGCCGTCTCCTCTACCGAAAAATTAACAGAAAAATTCCTAAGAATATCTATGCTCGTGCGTCTCTACTTAATGAGAGAAACTACAAATCGCCTCCGAATAACCATTTGCGTTTCGTGAAAAAACGTTTCATTTTCAAGACTTTCCGCAGTAAACCGTGCCTAAGGAACTCATTATATCGTTCGCCTTCCTCGGCGTGTTTATCATCGTCCTCATTTGGGGATGCGTCGATACGGGCATGGTCAAGAGCCCAATTTTTCTACTCGCGGGCGCAGTCAGCTTCATCGGCCAAGTCGTGACCGCCCACCTAGCCTTCAACCATTTCAAGAACGCCACTGAAACCGCCAACAAGGAGACAGAAGAAGATGACGGAGAACAACAAGGAGAATCCGACGGATTCGATGATTGATGAAGACGAGGAGGTCCTCGAGACCCCCGTGAACGCCAAACACAGGCCGCTGGCCATGGGCAACCTCATCGGAGGCTATGTCCTCGCCGTCGCCTTCGCCGCGCTCGTCGCCGTCGGCATGAGCGCCGAGGAAGACGCCACCGTGGAGGAAGGCGAAATCACCGGAGCCGCCGACGCTGCCGAGGGCGAAGACGAAATCATTACCCTTACGGGTGGAGACAGTATCCCCTGGCGTCTTAACCAACCGTGGGACGAACCCGGTTACGAAGCCATTCTGGACGGCGAAGATATTACCCAGTTCGTGGACGTGGAAACCTCCTTCCTTGATGTCACGCAGCCGGGCAAGTACCCCGTGGTCTATACCTACCATGATTCCAAGACTGACAAGACATACAGGCAACAACGCTTCGTGACCGTCAACGAAGGCGGAGTCCTCATCGACAATTCCATCGCCACCGTTGGTCATGGACGCGGAGTGATCCTAGATGGCGACGACGACGATGTTACCGTTGTTCGTGACTTGGACGACGGTGCCCTCTTCCTCGACAACGATCGCGACCACCTCCTCCTAGCCGGGCACGATCTCGGCCACGGTGCCGTGGAAGGTGGCGTAGGCGGTCCCGACAGAGTCGGCCTTGGCGGACGCGGCGGAAGAGACGGCGGTCGTGGCGGCCGCGAC
Organism: uncultured Opitutia bacterium; assembly: GCA_964012695.1. GTDB lineage: Bacteria > Verrucomicrobiota > Verrucomicrobiia > Opitutales > Seribacteraceae > CAXGVD01. Next base: position 4,535 of record CAXGVD010000029.1, on the reverse strand, counting down.
CTGCTTGGCGATCGTCTCCGTGATCGCGACCGTGCTCTCTTTGCCGACGAAGATGGCGGGGTCGTCATCGAGGAAGGTGTTGGCGTCGTGCGTCAAGAGGTGGACGAGGACAACATTGGCCTCGACTTGGACGGCGGAAACGACCGAATTGCCGGTTTTCGTGAAGCCGACGGCGAGGGCGACGGCCTTGGCGACGAGGAAATCGACCTGAACTTCGGCGAAGGCGACGGAGCTGGAAAGGGTGATCTTCCTGGCATCGGCGAAGGTACCCAAATTTACGCCTACGACTTCCCCAGCCAAGGCGTGGGAGCCGGCATCGGCAACGCCGGTGTAGGCGCCGCCGCTGGTTTCGCCGGAATTGGAGCTGGCATTGGACAAGCCGTGCTCAACGGTGAAGCCGTTCCCGCGCTCGGCGGCATCGGCACTTACACTCCTCCCGCCGCTCCCGCTCCCGGGCCCGACGCTGACAAGGACGGCATCTCCGACGCCATGGAGCAAGCCTTCGGCACCAACCCCGCCTCCAAGGACACTGACGGCGACGGTGCCTCCGACGCCGAGGAAGTGCAAGCCATGTCCAACCCTGGGGACCCAGCCTCCAAGCCCGGTACCGCCGCACCCGGCGAAGACGCCGACGGCGATAGCGTTCCCGCTTCCCTCGAAGCCCGCTACAAGCTCAACCCCGCCATGGCGGATACGGACGGAGACGGCTACAACGACGGCGAAGAACTCGCCGCCCTCACCAACCCGACTGATCCCGCCAGCAACCCCGGCTCACAAGCCGGTTCCGAGTTGGCTCTCGGTAAGGGTGTGGCCGGCGGCGTGGGAGGTCTCGTCAACGGCATCGGAGCTGGAGCCGCCGCAGGGCTCGTCTCCGGTCAAGTGGAGCATCCTCTCGGCCTCGGCATCAAATGCGAGGAAGGCTGCGGTGACAAAGGTTGCGGCGATTGCGGAGGTAAAGCTGGGCACGGCCACGATGACGACGAAGAAGAGTACACTTGGGACCACCTTCCGCCCGAAGGCAACCTGCACATTATGATGCACGTGGACCGAAGTGGCTCTCTCCTCTCCACCCGCGAAATCCTCGATGACATGCTCAACGGCGTGATGAAGGACGCCCTTCTTCCCTATTACCTGAACGACGAGAACCTCTACAAACGCCGCGTCACCATCGTGGACGATCAGGGCGAACGAACCCTCAAGTTCTTCACCCAAGCCGCCAAAAAGGACAACGTGCTCGCCTTCGTCTTCCAAGACGAAGCTGGCCCCGAGTACCACGAGCCCATCAAGAACACCAAGGTGATGAACAACTACACCGAAGACCTGAAGCAGCTTCGTCAACGCCTCAACGGCTATGGCGGCATCTATCGCGGCATCATGATGCAGGTCGACCGCGGACGCACCTTCTCCAAGCCCTTCGTCGATTTCGTCGAGAGCGCCTGGCGGGGTGAGGGTTACCTCGAAGGCAAGCCCAACCTCAAGCCCTACTACTGGATGGAGAACCGCAACCACATCCGCAACCGTAGCGGCGTCGTCTTCAGCGACATGTACCACGTCAAGTCCGAGAGTGATCCCGCCTACTACATGAGTAAGATTTTCGAGGCCTCCAAGAAGGTCGGCCTCGATCTCGGGCGCTACGGCGGTGGCCTTAAGGACGGTCGCTACAACGCTAAGGTTCGCAACTCGATTGACTAAGGTTTCTCCTCCCGAGAACTTTCACCGAACCGCAATCGAAAGAGAGCGCGAAGTAAACAAACCCATTCGTCGGGAGGCCCGCCCTCATCCGGCCACGCCAAACAAATGTCAGGCAAGTTGATGGTCTCCCTTCTTCTTGCCGGCGGCTTGGCGGTGGCGATGGGGGCGGGCTTTTTCGTCGGAGGGACGGCGGGCATGGTCTTGGCCACCATCCTCCTCGTCATCGCCTTGGCTCATCTCGCCTTCGCGCACCTCGCCTTCTTTGACGAGCGCAAGCGCAAATGGGGCAAGTTGGGCGCCCTTGCCTGGTTGGCCTTGGCCTCCGGTTACCTCCTTACCACCGGTGGATTGGTCCTTCTTCTGACCAAGTTGATGGACGAAAACGAGTCCGAGCTTGTCGCCGACGCCGGCGAAGGCGAGCAGGACGACGAAGGACGAGACGTTCCCGTGAGCTTCGCCACCAACGTCGCCTCGGGTGGGGAAACCGCCCGTTTGGGCCAAGTAGGCCGTGGAGAAGGGGAGGACGCCTCCAAAGGCGGAGCTCACGAGGACAACCAAAACGCCATGAACGCCCAACAGGTCTTCGATCCCGACATCGCCGGGGCCGAAGGCGGGGAAGGTGATGTGACCCACGTCTCCGCCCAAAATGTCCCGGATGCATTGGAAGAAGGCGTGGCCGATGAAGGCCCCGCCGACGCCGTGGGCGATGCCCTCGCCCGCGTGGGCGAAGACGATGAAACCGTGGCTCAAGGCGTCAACTTCGCAGATCTTACCTTCACGGAGGACGACGAAGTCCTCGCCTTCAGCGACGCCCTCATCAAGGATGTCGAGAACGAGCCCGAAATCGAACGAAGAGGGCAAGACAGGGTCGAGAGCAATGTGCGGGTTAGGCAAAACACCTTAGGCGTGGCCGTGCCCAAGGCCATGAGCGGACGTTGCGACAAGCTGGGCAGGATTTCTCGCCTGAACCGCGCCTTCGTGAACGACCCCGCAGGCGTTGAACGCGCCGTAGTCAAGGCTCTGGACTGGTTGACCGCCAACCAGAACGACGACGGATCCTGGGGAACCACCTCCCGTGGCGCCATGACAGGCTTCGCCCTCCTCTGCTATCTCGGGCACTGTGAACTCACCGACTCCGTCGTTTACGGGGAAGCCGTCCAAAAGGGAATCAAGTATCTCGTTGAGTTGGGCGACCGCAAAAACGGCTGGCTCTACACCACCAACAACCGCCACGGCGCAGCCTACGCCCAAGGCATCGCCACCTACGCCTTGGCAGAGTCCTACGCCATGACCGAGCAGGACTTCATCTTTCCCGTCCTTAAAAAGTCCGTTGTTCGAATCATCAAGGGCCAGAAACAGGACGGCGGCTGGTACTACCTTGAGCAAGTCAAGGGGCTGGACGGAAACCGCTACGACGACTTCGGCAAAAACGAAAAAGCGGCCAGTGACACCTCCGTCAGCGGTTGGCAATTCCAAGCCCTCAAGGCCGCCTTCAACACCGGCCAGTTCGGCGACGCCTTGGACCCCGCCATCACAGCCTCCGTCAAAAACTTCTACCGGGTCTATTCGCCCAAGAACGGAGGTTTCGGTTACCGCAAAGCTTCGGATGCGGTCAATGTGAAGCACAAACTCACGGGCGTGGGGGCCTTGGGCCTCCAGTCCTGGAAAGGCGGCCACCCTTCTTTGGAGAAAAAGAAGCAAACACTCAAGAAGGCCATCCAACACATTTTGAAGAACAACCCTACTATGAGCTATTCCTCGAAGGATGCCAACCTCTACTCCTGGTATTACGACACCCAGGCCATTTTCAACTATGGAGGCATAGCCTGGAAGGCGTGGAACCGAAAACTCGAACCCATGCTCCTAAGCGCCCAGAAGAAGGATGGTAGTTGGCCCGCGGAAGGCAGCGGTTTGACCAGCAGACGTTCGGGCAAGGATGCCGAGGTGTACCGCACGACCCTCTGTACCCTAATGCTTGAGGTGTACTACCGTTACGTTTACTGAGGCTTTCTGCGGGAGGACCACGTCAATGTCTCGCTTAGTCTCCCCCGCTTGTATGCTTTTTGCAGTGCTTGCCTGCGTCGCCCTTCCCGCCCGCGCTAAAGTAGAGGAAGGGTTCATCCTCCGAAGCGGCAAGCTTGAGGGTATCCTCACCTCCAAGAGCGTTGCTTGGGTGGAAGTGAAGGCCGACGACAGTTACGCCAAACGCTATCTGGCTCCTTGGCGCGGTGGGTCGCCCGCTAGAGGAGGAGGTTTCGACGCGGATACCTTGGACATGTTCAACGAAACCGCCGTGGGCAACCGAGTGAGGCTCGAATGGTTTTGGGACGGTCATCTCAGAGTGAAGAGCTTGAAGACGCTTCGCCCGATGAGGTCCTCGGGGACCGCCGCCGGCTTGGTGGTGGAGGTTGGCGACAAGTGGATGGACGTCCTTCGCCCGAACGGTGAGAGGGAACGCTACTACGCCCGTTGGGTGGGCGGCTTGGTCGCGGACGGCGGCGGTTACCACGGTCCTACGCTCGATTACTTGGAAACCTTGGAAATCGAAACCCAAGTGGAGTTCACCTGGACCTATGACGCACGCCCTAGAATACTGAGGGTCCGAGAGATGAATGAAACGGAGCCTAAGGAAGAAAAACGCCTCTCTTTCGAGGGCTTCGAGCCCATTCGTCGGAGTCCGTCACCCTCTGCTGCCAAGCCAGCCGTGAACCCCTTCGATTTGGTGCCTGCCGGGCCCATTCCCTTGCCTCCGACCGCACCCGTGAATCCGTTCGACCTAGCCCCAAAACCTCCCGCCGTCCCACCTGAGAATCCCAACCCCTTCGATCAGGCACCCCCTCCAC
>CAXGVD010000028.1:0-12598 GCA_964012695.1 uncultured Opitutia bacterium | reverse complement strand
GCGATTCGGGCGTGGTCGCGTTGGGCGAGGAGGTGGTCGAGGGTGGCGAAGTCGAGGAAGGGAAGGTCGCAGGCGGAGACGAGCCAGGCCGCGTCTGGGGCTTGCGCAAAGGCGGAGAGGATGCCCGTCAAGGGACCCGCGCCGGAGACGGAGTCCCGAATGATCGGCAGGTCCGCAACTTCGGGGGGAGGGGATTGATCAGTCCGCAAGGAAAGAAAAGTTTCGTCACATCGCTCCCGCAACAATTCAGCTGTTCGCTCGGGTTGCGTTCTGCCGCCATAGGAAAGCGTGGCTTTGTCTTGTCCCATGCGGCGGCTTTGTCCGCCGGCCAGGAGAAGACCGTTCAGGGGAATTTTGCTCATGAGACCGCGGCCTTGCGTCGAAAGTCGCTTTTACCGCCGGTTTTCTCGACGAGCTTCGTTTCCTTAAGAACGACCTCCGGAGAGAGGGCCTTGCACATGTCGTAAACAGTCAGAGCTGCAACGGAAGAGCCTACGAGAGCTTCCATCTCAACACCGGTCTTGTGTGTAGCTTTAGCCCGACAAGTAACAAGGATGCGATTTGCCCCTTCTCTACGTAAATCTAGTTTGACGGAATCGAGGGGGATGAGATGACAGAGCGGAATCAACTCGGAGGTTTTCTTGGCGGCTTGGACCCCGGCCAGATTGGCGACATCGAACAAAGCACCTTTGGGGGTCCGCAGGCCTTCTTCGTCTAAAGCTCGAGCCACTTTCTCGGGTAGCTCGACGATGGTTTCGGCCACGGCGACGCGCGTCGTCACATCTTTGCCGCCCACATCCACCATGCGGGGGGAGACATCGTCGTCCAAGTGAGAGAAGATAGAGCCCGGCATGGCCGAGATACGTTGGCGCAGGTGTGAGCCAAGCTCACATGACGGGGGTGGCCACGGGGAATTTTTCTTCAAAAAGAAAGTCTTCCTCGCCCGATTTTTTCGGATTTGGAAATACGAAGCCCGGATTTGTTGTTCGCGGACTGATTCCGTATTTCTGCATGAGTAACTGCATGTCCAATGCGCTGGGTTGAATGGATTTGGTAGACATTTCCTCCGCAGCCTTGATGGCCGCTTCCTTGTTGCCCAAGCCAACGGCGTTCTTAATAGTGCTGGAAGACTTGATGTTGCTGGCGCCGACATTTTTTTCGCCGATGCCTAAGGCGAGAGCGACGCCGTCTAGACTTCCTTCGGTAGCACCTTGCTCCACGGCTTGCTTAATGGCGATGGAGTCCTGGCCGGCCAAGTCTCCACCCAAGATCGCACCCATAGTGGAGCCGAAAGTTGCGGACTTGGCGGTAGCGATAGAGTCCACGTCGGCCCGCCGAATATCTGGTTTGGCGTCCAGTAGCCCCACGACTTCAAAGAGCGCGCCCGTGCTGGCACCGTTAGCTGCGGCTCGGACAATTTCCACTTCGAACTCCTCAGTTTTTCCGCGTTCCTTTTCGACATTATGCAGGTTGTCGGCGGTGATGCTTCCGTAGGACCCGCCCTTGGAGCTAGCCTGCACGATTCGTTGAAGGTCCGCTTCGTAGTAGACAGCCATGGCCACATTGCTGAGGACGGAACCCATGGTGGTTCCACGGGCGAGGTCGAGCAATTCGCGCTTGTCCGTGTCGGCGTTGGTCGCAGTGCTGTTGGCGTCCGCAGCGTAAGCGCTCGCAGCCGCCTCGATGGAACCTTTGGCGGAGCCTTTAGAGCTGGCTTCCGCCAAAGCCACACGGTCGTAGGTGGTTTTCTTTCCGTAGAAATCGTAATCCTGAGCCCCGTCGAACACCGTAGCGAATTGCGTACCCATGGAGGCGCCGAAGGCGGCGGCTTCACCTAAGCGGTGTACTTTAGCTTTTTTCCCGTTCTGCAAGTTACTGTTCATCGCGGAAGAGGAAACCCCGAATGCCACACGCTCGGCCACTTTTTCGGGAATTTTGTCTTTTGCCCATGGAGCGTGCGAACTGGAAACCATGACGGCTCCCAAGGAAACGCCAGAGGCAAGGGTCTTGACGACTTCGTAAGTGAACAGGCTTTGCCCACCCGTGCCGGCAACGTCTTCGGCAGAAAGAAAATCTACGGCGGCTTTGGCCGCACCAGAACCAATGTCCTCGGCGAGTTGTGGCACTTGGTCGGAGGCATAACCCGTGGTGATGGCCCCATTTACCGCACCATAGGCCAAGCCGTTCACGACATATTCGAGGAAGCGGGTCCTACCCGGATGGAAGGGGACGTGGGCCGATTCGTTCGTCGCGTTCAGCTCGACGGGTCCGGGCAGGGCTTCGAAGCCCGTGGTCGTCAACCCGACGGAAGGCGTATCCCTTTCAATCTTCATTTGCTCCAAGCCCGCTTTCACCGTGGACTCGCTGATGGCCTTGAGCATAACTCGAGCGTCAGGAGTCACGAAGGTCGCGTTCATGGCTCCTTGAGCCATGCCTTCGGCTAAATCCTTGGCCAGCACGGGCACGTGCTCGCCCTGTTGCCCGGTGTTGGGAACGAAAGTTTTAATAACCGCATCGGGAATCAGACCGGCCAGGCCTGCGGGATCGGGAGGATCGGTGGCGGAAACTCTCTCTGCGGAGGCTTCGAGCGCGGCCTGCACGAGGGAACTCGTGGCCAAGCCGAGTTGTTTGGTGTCGAGGTTGAAGATTACTCGGTTTTTGCGGAGGTACTCCAAACCCGTTCGCACTCCGGTAGCAATCTCCGCATTCGTGTGCGGGGCCGCCGCCGAACCTTTGAAAAGACCCTTCATGGTGGTGACGAGGGTGGAGGGAAAGCCCGTTTGGTCGGTCCAGTTAGTGCCATTCAGGTCTTGCTGGATCGCCGACGCATTGACGTCCGCTCGACGTTGACGAGGGAATAGCCTCGTAATGGGATCCTCAGTCAACTCCTCGTGGTGGATGAGGATGGCAGTCTCTATCATCGATTTCTCGATGGCCCCACCCCACGCAAAACCAAAGCATCCCAGCAGGACAAAAAAGGAAACAAATCGGTGAAACCGGGGAAGAAGCTGACTATGGGCAATGGGTTTTGGCATCTCGCGAAGGCGTGCGCGAACCATCCAACATGGTCGGATTTTCGTAAGAACGCAAGCCCTCTTCTCGTTTTTTCCAGTTCTTGCCTAAGTTCCGGGGAAAGCGAGGCTCTTTCAAAAGGGCTTTAGGCTCCAAAAAGTGCGCAAATCAATGGTTTTGCTCCCTTCTTTGCTCCAGGGCGGCACACTTATTCCCCAAGGCGAGAACCAGCGTGAAGGCGACGAGCGTCGCCGGTGCCCGAGTAGGAAAGTCCACCATCGCGTAAATGGCGAAAAGCAAAGCCCCAACCACCGTCCAATTGCCGATCGGAGATCCAAATCGGCTCCGCTGACTCAAAAGCGCAACCAAGGGCAAGGACACCAGCAGTGCCACACCAACGAGCCCCGTTTCGGCCAAGTACTGCAACCAGTCGCTGTGACTGTGATCGGTTTGCGGTTTGAGTTCCCGGTGGGCGTGCTCCAGTCCGTATTCGCGTTCACGTCTGTATTCGGGGGATTCGTACAAAGGATGCAAGGCCCGCAAGGAACCGAGGCCATGGCCGAAGACTGGCCGATCGAGAAACATTTTCCACGTATCCTTCCATAGATAATAGCGTAAAGGTGGTTTTCCCTGCTTAAGATCCTCCCATTGCTGAAAGGTGTTGTTGAAGGCCTCCGACTTGGTTTCTCCGTGCAGGCCAGCCCCGAACCAAACGAGTCCGCCCATCAACGCGAGACAGGCGCCGCCGCACGCCGCGAACCTAAACCACCTTTTCCCTTCGGAAAAAGAATGTCCCGCCCACCTCCAAGCAAAAGCCACGGCAACAAGCAACAACAGCAAGGCCAAAAGGCCCGTTCCAGAACGAGACCCGGACAAGGGCACGGAGACCGCAGTCAAAACCGCCGCCGCCAAACAACATGGAGCTATCGGTTCCTTCCAGGCCCACGCCCCTTTTCGACGCCATTCGTCCCAAGCCAAGCCAACGGCAACGCAAATGCCCAACAAGGCGAAGGCGGACCAGTGATTCTTGTAGGAAAAGCTTCCGAAATAATAACGAGGCTCGGGAGCATTCCAGATGCCCCAGATTTCCAAGACTTGGTCGCCGGGCTCGTAGTTGAGCTTTTGCAACGTCCCGGCCACCGCGAGCAGCGCTGCGTTGAGCACGATGACCGCAAGCAGGCCGCGTATCAAACGACGGCTCGACAAATACTGCCAAACGAGAATCCCCTGCAGGGCCAAAATGGCGAGCGGATAGCCGCGCCGCCAAGTATAACTCCCCCCAACCAAGCTGACGGGAGTCCAAGAAGGCGGCTCCGCCTCCAGTTGGGCGGCGAAGCGAGCCACGAAGTCGTCGAACGGCGATTCGTATTGCCCGAGGCTCTGCTGGGACTCCCTCCGCAGGTTCTCATATTTGCGATGGAATTGATGAAAGAGAGAAATCGCTAGACCCGGATCGACGCTCGCCTGAGCCCTGACGTCTCCCAGCTCCTTGTCCACGAAGATGGCCAGCGGTTTCCACCTCTCCCGCTGGGCGGCTTCCTCAAACTCCTGCTGGTTGTAGACCAAGCTCAAAGGATGGTTGTGCGAGGGATGAAACAGGCTCCAAGCCGTTAGCCCCAGAAACAGAAGCACCGGCAGGGCTGGCTTCCAAGGTAAGTTCATGGGACGCCTCGCTTCGGCCCTCAGCAACAACACTCCAACGGCGCCAAACGCCACCCCGCCGAGCAGAAACCAGTGCCACCAAGGCAAAAGCCCCGCCCTTGCCCACGAGGTCACGACCAGCAAGACGACCGTCTGCCCGAACAAGAAAATTTCGTCTCGCCTCATTAGGATACGCCCATGCTGCCTCATTGAGCAATCATGGTTCATCGACGAAGAAAAGCCATTCGCCGCAGAAGGGCAACACTGCGATTTTGGGGTTGCCGCCCTCGCCCGTTCCGACAAAATACCCGGACAGTAGCTTTCTTATGCCCAAATTCAAACTTGCCCGATTGTTGCGTGCGCAGAAAGTGCTCGCAGCACTTCAAAGTAAAAATGTTCGGCTCATCTTGGCGGTGCTGCTTTTGCCAGGCTTCTCCACCCTGCACGCTTTGAAAGAAACGAGATTCGGCAGAATCGATCTCAGCGCCACGGCTTCGGCCCAATACGATTCCCGCGTCTTTGGCATTTCCTCACAATCCCTCCGGGCTATTCGCTCCGGCCCTGGCGGTGGCGGTTTGGCCTTGGATGAAATCGAGAGCGAGGACGACTTCATCCTTCAACTCTCTCCCGCCGTTCACTACACACACAAATTGCGTTGGTTCACCTTCACCGGCTCTGCGGGCCTGCAAATGACCCAATTCCTAAAGAATACCAAAAAAAGCTACGTCCAGCCCACCACGACCTTCTTCATCGACTTCGACGAATCCCTCAAAAAACGCATCAGCAACAACGCCAAGATTCGCTTCGACATGACCTTCGATCTCGGCCAAAGCGTGGAAACCAGCGTGGTGGAGCAGGACCTCGTCAGCTACAGCTATTTCGTGGTCGGGACGAATGTCCGCTACAACCACAGCCCGAAGTTCGGCTTGGGCGGCGGCGCGAGCTACAACCTTCGAGATTACCAAGCGGGCTCCGTGAGAACCCTCTACAACGACGTGTCCACCATCCCGCTTTACGCCCGGGCCTTCTACATCTACTCCCCGAAATTGGATTTCTACACGAATTACGGCTACACCTCAACGAAGGGCCAAGGCGGTTCATCGTCAGGCTTGATCGACGGGGCAAACCACAGCTGGACCTTCGGTGCAAACGGCGAACTGACTCCGAAGCTGTCCGGTAGCGCGCAACTCGGATACACGCGCCAATCCTACGACGCCAGCCAAGCGGGCCAAAGCACCCTTACGCTAGGCACGGACCTGCAATGGGCGTTGAACCGGAAAACCTCCTTCGGCCTTGCGATCGATAGAGGCTTCTCTCCCTCCCCGCAAGGTTCCTCCATGTTGAACACCACGGCGAGCCTAAGTGTGAACCATCGGTTCACCGACGACGTCTCCGGACGAGCCCACGCCAACCTAGGAACCGTGGACTACACCTATGTTGCCCAACCAAGTTCAACCATGGACACCTTCGGCTTCGGATTCAGCCTCTCCAAAACGCTCAACGACCATTTCTCTACGAGCGGCGGATACGACTACACCCGCCTCGACCGGGCGGGTGCCGAAGCCTTTGGTCGCCACCTCCTCCGGGTTGACCTGAGTGGCCGCTTCTGACGTTATAAATATATACCGCCACTTACAATGATTGCTCGCTACCTCCTCCTCTCACTTTCGTTGCTTTCCTCCGCAACGACCTTCGCATTCGCAGTCCGCAACGACGACCCCCACGTCATCCGATCCCCCAACGGCTACCTCCTGCGCTCCGGCGACGTAATTCGCCTAGAAGTGCTCGGAGAGCCCGAGTGCCTCGTGGAAGAGCAAATCAGTTCCGAAGACCGCGTTCGCCTCCGCTACATCGGAGAGCTTCCCATTACCAATATGACGGTCAAGCAGGCCCAAACCTATGTCGCCCAGGAATATCGCCGTCGCCAAATCTTCAAGGACGCCACCATTCTTATCTCCATAAAGAAACATAAGCCCCGCTACGTCTACCTGAACGGCTACTTCAACAAAACCGGCCCCTTTGCACTTCCCCCGGAAGTGGAAGCCATGGAAGTCGTCCGTCTCATCAACAGCGCTGGCGGATTCAAGGAAACAGCTCAAACGAAAAGAGTGTACGTCACCCGCACCCATTACGACACCAACGGCCAAGTCAAAGAAACGAAAACCTACGAATTAAATGTCAGGGACCGCATGGAAGGCTCGATCGACGGCCAAAATCATAAACCCTACATGATCTATCCGGGAGACCAATTGAAAGTTGGGGAACGAATCATTTGATCTTTGATTCTATCTCCACCTCCCTCCGCTCGCCAACTTTTTCATGGATTCCCACATTCACGACCCCTCGCAAGATGGAGCCGGCCCCTCACCGAGGGGGAAGCTGAAAGGCATTACGGACTACCTACTCATCATCCGAGACAGGTGGTTGCTCTCCGTTGCCTTGGCCCTGCCCGTGGCCTTGGGCTATGTATACAAGGAATACCAGCAACCCAGCGTCTATCAATCCCAATCCTCTTTCCAGCTCGTCCCCCCGCCCGCCATCATCAATCTCCAACCCGTGGACAGGGAAAACCGGGTTGCCGACCTCGTCCGCAAGCACAAGGACGGCCTCTCCGGTCAAGAATTGAAGGCCAAGGTCAACGACCGCATTAAGGCGAGCAAAGCTCACACCGAAACGATGCTCGCCCCCTTCGTGAAAGACCAATCCACCCCGCCTCCCGCCGACGTGGCCGCCACAGTGCAGTATTCCGTAGCGGAAGGAGGAGACCCCGCCAGGCCTGTTTTCACTATCACCTCTCTGGCCCGCGACGGGGAGAGTGCGAGACTAGTCGCAGATATAGTACAGCAAGAGTACGATAAACTCTGGCAAAGTCAAAAAGGCAAGCGCATGGAAAGTGCCAGAGAAACCATCGCGCTGCTCATCAAAAACAGCCAAGGAAAGGAGAAGGAAATCCGTCAGCAGCTGAACCAGTTCAAGCTAGACAAAAACATTCCCTACATTGAAGACAGGAAGAGCAATCTCGCCGACCGTAAATCCAATTACTCCCAGGAAGTCACAAACGCCATGGTCCAGAAAGTGGGAATCAATTCCCTGATGCGGCAAATTCTAGGCATCCAGCACCGCATCAAGGCGCAAGGCGATCTTTCCTCTCACTCCGTCAACCGCAGTATCGACACCATCAAGGAATACTTCGAAATCGATGCCATCGAATCCTTCGGCAACGTCCCACTTCTCAGGAAACAACTCGTTGAGCTGGAAAAGATGCGCCGCTTGTACGAACAGAAATATCTAGAGAAGCACCCAAAGATGATCGAGAACGCAACCCAGATTCAGGACGTAGAAAAACTCTTGAACCTCGAAGTCCAAGCCGCCATCGAGGACTTGCGGGACAAGTTTCACCAGCTTGAATCGACGGAAGATGAATTCAGAAAGGCACTGGAAAAGGCACTAGACGAATCCAAAACACTGGCCGAGCAGGAAATAATCATCGAGGAACACCTGCGTAGTCTCCAAATCGTGCAAGCTTCCACCGACATGTTCCTGCGCCGCCTCCGCGAAGTGCAAATCGAAAGCGAAATGCCCACGGAAGACGACCCCCTACGCAAAAACAGTTACGCCTACCCGGGAGTCCAAATCAGCCCGGACAAAAACAAAATCCGTAACATCGGCTTACTGATTTTCTCCGGTTTGTTCATCATCATTCCCTTCGCTTTCGAATTCATCGACAACCGGGTCAAATCCCCTTGGGACGTGGAAGTCTTTCTTGGCCGAGACCTCATCGCGGGCATCCCGAAAATCTCTGAAGTCAAGGAAAGCGAGCGCCCCCTCATCGTGGGAAACGAACTGGACGACGGCCTGACGGAAGCCTTCCGCAGCATGTACAGTCGCATCCAGATGAATTCTAAGACGGACTATCCCAAATCCATCCTCATCACCAGCGCCATCCCCTCCGAAGGCAAAAGCCTCTTGGCCGCGAACTTGGCCTACAGTTGTGCCAACCATGGACGCAAAACCATCCTCATCGACTACGACTTGCGGCGCCCCGGCCTGCACAAGTTCTGCGGGGTGAACAACGACCGCGGCCTCCTCACTCTCATCAACGAAAACGCAGCCACCCAAAACCCCGCAGAAAGCCTCCTGAGCAGCGGCTCGATGGTCGAGATTTACCCGAACCTCTTCATCCTCCCCTCGGGCGGCAAGACCCGAGCCGCCACCGAAATGCTTGAAAAGCCCGAGTTCGACGCCATGCTTCACTCCTTGCGAGAAGTTGCGGATGTGATCATTATCGACAGTCCACCGATCGGCCTCTTCCCCGACTCACTCGCAATGGCCCGCAAGGCGGACGAGGTCCTCTTCGTAACCCGCTACGGCAAGGTAGCACGCAAGGTGGCGAAAAACCTCCTCGAAAGCTTGGACGACACGGGCGTGAACATACTCGGCGTGGTGCTGAATGACCTCCCCGAAAAGAAAACACCTGGCTACTACTACTCCGGCTATTACGGCTACGGCTACTTCCGCTATAAATACTATAACAAGTACTACGGAAAACAAGCTCCCGAAGCGCCCGCGAAAAAGCCCGTCAAGTTTTCCTAGCCGCCTGTCTTTTCCCTAGTATCCTTTTTCCGGAAAATTGGACGGGCGGGATTGCCCGCCACCACTTCGCCCGGCTCCACGTCTCGGGTCACCACTGAACAGGCGCCGACCACCGCCTTTTCGCCCACGGACACCCCCGGCAAAACGAAGGCCCTCGCCCCCACGAAGGCTCCGGGCCCCACCTTGACGGGCGCCGTCCGCAACGGCATCGCGGGATCATCGAAGTCATGCGTGCCCGAACAAAGATAAGCTTCCTGGGCCACGGTGGCGCCTTCCCCGATTTCCACCTCCCCAAGGCTGTACGCCGCAGCGCCGTCGCCCAAGCATGCCCGGTGCCGAAGGATGAGGTTTCTAGGAATCTCTACCCGGGCCCGTTGATGAACGAAAGGAACGCCCTCTACCTTGGCACCGAAAGCCCGTAAAACCAGCAAGCGCCAGCGGTTGAAGGGCTTGGGCGTGGGGCGGCAAAACAAGGCCCAGCACCATTCCCACGCCACACGCTTCACCCTTTCTCCCACAGACCAAGGAGAATCATAAGGCGTGCTTTGCCAGCGCCGTTCGCTCATGTACGAACAAACCAATCGTGATTTTAGGGGAATAGCAAGCGAGACCCCACTCAAACAAATGTTGCCGGCAAGGCCCGCAACGGCTTGATTGGAAGCCGTGAAATATGTCTATGTCACTCGCACGCTGGCACCAAAGGGGCTCCGGGTAAGTGGAGACGACCACACCGCCTTTCTCGCAGAAACCCTGGAGCGTGTGAGCAACGATCTGGGGGCCGAGGGCTGGAAGCTCGTCGCGGTGACCCCTACCATATCCAGCGGGGGTTCCGCCTCCAAGCTGTTGCTCACCTTTCGCAAAAAGGCGGAAAAGAAACGAGCCGCAAAAGACTAACCTTTCGAGCTCGCCCTGGACGAGGCCTCAATAATCGACGTCGCGGACGATACCCTCTCCCACCAAGACCTCGAACAACACATGATCCTTTTCGCAAATTTCGTATTCACGCGAATAAGACCCCATCAACGAAGACACCGCGTCTCCCAAAAGGTACCTCCTGTGCTCCCACACGGAACCGTCCCGTTCCGTCCGAGCAAGGGACTCGTACCGGTGGCCCGCGACTTCCGCCAACTCCTGCTCGGTCAAGCTCGGCCTAACCTTGATGATGGCGTCCCTCTTGATTTTCCGCACGTTTTCTTCCGCCTGAGATTTCGCAAGAGCCGCCCCCCGAACCCGTGCGTTTTCCATGTTTTGGCGCTCGCGGGCCATCTGAGCGTCGGGATCCCAGCCCCTAGTGCAACCGCACGAAACCGCAAGAACAAGCCAAGCAACGCTCCTCAGGGAAAAACGCATGGCCTAGAATTTGAGGGAAAGTTCGCAAAAGGCAAACGTTATGAACTGGCATTTCTCAGGAGCTTCCACCGTGAAACCGGTATCAAACCTGCTATGACACAGGCGTCCGCGCGGATTAAATTCTTAAACTGTTCATGAACAAAGCAACGCTCCAGCCGACGGGCGCGTTCCATGAGTCCTATCCATATGCCCTCGAGCGGCAGGCTTCGGGACTCGGTGCTGCCTTGCCCTTGCCCGAACCTGATTCGGGGGGCTGGTTGCTGCGGCTCGTTCGCTTGCCACAATCCGCGCCAGAGGTGATCGTGGACGTTGAAAAGCGGGGCGGTCGCCATTTCGTCACAGTTTCCCGGTTTCTTCGCCCGCTTCGCCGGACTTGGGAAAGCCTGGGGCGGCCTAGGGCTCCCATGACGGGGCTCGTTCCTGTGGAAATTTCTATATCCAACCTGCCCGCCAGAAACGCCATGGCTTTGGAAATCGAAAGGGGAACGCCTCTCGAATGCCCGAACGATCCGCAAGACGAGCCTGACCGGGACCATTACCTTCTCTTCTACACCGACACGAAGGAGTGTAGGATCGCCGCCGCCGCCAATCCGTATGAATCGAAGGAGGCAGAGGCTTGGCACCGGTTGATCAACCGTTCCTACGGAGCCGAGTTGGAACCACCGCGCAGGTTGTTCGTGGAGAGCGGCGAACTTGTCGGATGAGCGAATCCGCTCAAGATTCCGACGATCGGTTGCTATCATTGCCGAAACTGCTTCCGAACATCCTCACCACGATCGGTCTCTGCGCGGGGCTCACAGGGATGAAATTCGCCATGGAGGCGGAGTGGGAAAAGGCGGTTTTTTCCATTTTGGTGGCGGCTTCCTTCGACATGCTGGACGGCCTCTCCGCCCGTCTGCTCAAGGCCCATTCGCGCTTCGGTGCCGAGCTTGACAGCTTGGCGGACACCATAAGTTTCGGGGTGGCGCCGGCGGTGGTGATTTACCTCTGGATTCGAGAGCCTTTGGCGGAGACATCGTCGAGCCACTTGCTCGAGTGGTATTGGATTCCCATCCTCGCGTTTTCCACCTGCAACGCCCTGCGCTTAGCGCGCTTCAATGTGATGCACGAGGAAGGCGGGGAAGAGAAGAAGGACAAGAGCTACTTCACTGGAGCGCCAGCGCCCGCGGGAGCGGGCTTGGTGTTGATGCCGATGGGAATGGATTTCATCTTGAAGCGTTTCCAGTCGGACTTTCCAATCGCAGAGTATCCGGTGTGGGTGCTTGGCTGGACGGTGGCGGTTTCCATCCTGATGATCAGCCGTTTGCCGACCTTTTCTTTCCGGAATGTCCGTTTCCGAGTGGCGAGCAGTCGAGCGATTCTAGTCTTGCTGGCGGTGGGGTTGAGCGTCGCGGTGTTTCTCAAGGAGCCATGGATTTTCCTATTTTGCGTGGGGGCGCTATACTTGTGCAGTCTACCCTTCAGCGTGGTGGCCCACCGCAAGGATCACTCGAAGGAGTGACGGCGGGAGCGTTTTACGAGGTTTTGCTTTGGGCCGCAGGCAAGCCGCCTGCACCGAGTTCCTTGAGGCGGGCGAGGGCCTTTTTGTGGCGAGGTTTCAGATCGGTGACGATGAGGAAGTGCATTTCGGCTTTTTGGCGGTCGCCATCGGCAAGGGCGTATTCTCCGAGACGGAAGTGGGCTTCGGGGTGGGCCCATTCGCCGTGGACGACGGCTTCGTATTGGCCACGGGCTTCTTCTGGGCGGTTCAGGATTTCAAGAAGTTGGGCGAGGTCATACCTGGCGTCGATGTAGGCGGGGTGGGCGGCGGCGGCTTTGTCTAGCAGGCGGAGAGCTTCTTGGGGGTCGCCTTGTTCGTTAGCGAGCCGAGCGAGGTTTCGTAGGGGCGGGGCGACGGCTTGGCGGGCCGCATCAGCCCGTTTCAGGATGCGGCGGGCACGGGCGAAGTTGCCGAGATCGGCGGCTTCTTCACTTTGTTCACGGAGGCGTCGTTCTTCTTCGG
>CAXGVD010000027.1:0-12660 GCA_964012695.1 uncultured Opitutia bacterium | reverse complement strand
AAGCTGGCCGACCTCGCCGACCCCTTCGACCTCCCCGCAATGCGCGAAGCCGTAGACCGGCTCGTCCGGGCCCTGAAGGAAAAGGAAAAAATCCTCATCGTTGGCGACTACGACGTGGACGGAATAACCTCCACCGTCATCCTCCGCCGAACCCTCACACTACTCGGCAACGAGCCCGCCCACGTAACCCCCCGCCGCAAGGACGAAGGCTACGGCCTCACCCAAGCCGTTCTCGAACGCGGCCTAACCCTCACCTCCCCCGGTCTCGTCATCGCCCTTGACTGCGGCACCAACTCGAAGGAAGAGCGCGGCTTCCTCGCCGAACGAGAAATCGACCTCCTCGTCGTCGATCACCACCAAGCCAAGACGGAACTACCCGAAGACACCATCCTTCTAAACCCCCATCTCCACGAAGACGGCGGCGAACCCTGGCGGCACCTCTGCACGGCGGGCCTGACCTTCAAACTCGCCCACGGCCTGCTCAAGCGCCTGAGGGAGGAAGAAGACGCCGCCGCCCAAGCCATCCGCCCCAAGGATTTCCTCTCCCTCGCCGCCCTCGGCACCCTGGCCGACCTAGTCTCCCTCCGCGGCGAAAACCGAATCCTCGCCCGCTACGGCCTCAAGCACCTCGCCCACGAACCCGGCCCTGGCCTGCAGGCCCTCCTCCAAGTCGCCGGCGTCAAGCCCAACGTCCCCTTGGCAGGCGAAGACGTCACCTTCCGCGTCGCCCCGCGCATCAACGCCTGCGGGCGTCTGGATCAAGCGGACGTGGCCACCGAACTCTTGCTCGCAAACGACCCCGACCGCTGCCGCACACTCGCCGAAGCCATGGACGGCTTCAACGTGAAAAGACGCGGAATCGAAGCCGAACTCACCCAAGAGGCCGAAGTCCTCGCCAAGGAACGCTTCGGCGACAAGCTTGCGGTTGTCGCCTCCGGATCCGGTGAACACTGGAACCCCGGCGTAGTAGGCATCGTGGCTGGCAAACTGGCGAGCGAACTGGATAAGCCCTGCATCGTCCTCGCCCAGGAAAACGGCGAATGCAAAGGCTCCGGGCGTTCCGCCGGAGGCGTGAACATGGTGGAGGCCCTCTCCCGTTGCAAGGACTTGCTGAACCACTGGGGAGGCCACCCCGCCGCCGTCGGCCTCTCCCTCCCCGCCGAAAACCTCGAAGCCTTCGAACAGGCCTTCGCCCAAGTCGTCGCCGACCTCACGGGAGGCCAGATTCCCTCGCCCTCCCTCTCCATAGAAGCCACCCTCGCCATCGAAGACCTCCGCTCCGAACTCTTGCTCGAACTGGCAGACCTCGCCCCCTTCGGCCAAGACAACCCCGAGCCTCTCCTTGCCCTGCGCAACGTGCGTCTCGCCCGCCCTCCGCGCCCCGTGGGCTCCGGACAAGAGCACTTTCAATTCGCCGTACACAACGGCGAGGAACTCATTTACGGCATCGCCTGGAATATGGGCGACGATGTCCCACCAACCTCCTACGAACTCGACCTCGCCTTCCGCTTCCGCTGGAACCACTGGAACGGAAGAAAGCTCCCGCAAATGGTCCTGCGGGACTGGCGCAGGTCTTCCTGACCACTGGTCCCGCCGTGCGGAGGCTGGATCGCCCCGTCGGGTCTTGCGCGCCTCCTCGCGATGACAATCTGGGGCAGTTTCAAGTTTATGTGAAGCGTCCGACCATTAATTCTCGCGATCGATGCCTTGACGGCTTTATCGGGGACAGGATTCTTTCCGCTGTGCTTTTGCGCGCGTCAGCCACATTCTCCTTCATACCATCCTTCACTTTCACCCCTTCATTCGCCGTCATTTTCTCATAGCCCACGCTAGAGATGAGGAGCAGGCCAAGTCCGGCGAAAGGCAATCAAATAAGAAAGATCTTGAGATAGATGGTTGCATCTAAGCCAAATACCTCCCCCAAAAATTGCTAAAGGGGAACAGCTGTTCCATCCAGCCTCCCCAAATCCAAAAAAATTTGGGAACGAAGGTGGCTAAGCCGATGGGTTGATTCTTTCTTCCAGATAAGCCACTGCTTCGTCTTCGGAGATGCGTTGTTGTTCCGTGGTGTCGCGGTCGCGGAGTGTGACGGAGCCGTCCTTTTCCAGAGTGTCGAAGTCCACGGTGATGCCAAAGGGGACGCCTGCTTCGTCGATGCGGCGATAGCGTCGACCGATGGCTCCGGCTTGGTCGTAGAGGACGTTCCAGCGGCGACGCAGCCGTTCGTAGAGACTGCGGGCGCGTTCCACCAGTTCTGGCTTGTTCTTGACGAGGGGGAAGACACCGGCCTTGACTGGGGCCACGCGGGGATGGAAGCGTAGGACGGTGCGTTTGTCGCCATCCACTTCATCGACATCGTAGGCGGCGCAGAGGACGGCGAGGACGGTACGGTCCACGCCAAGGCTGGGCTCGATGACATGGGGAACATAGCGTTCCTTGCGGGCTTCGTCGAAGTACTCCATTGACTTGCCCGAGCGTTCCTGGTGTTGGGTGAGATCGAAGTTCCCGCGGGCGGCGATTCCCTCCAATTCCTGTTCGCCGAAGGGGAACTTGAAGGTGACGTCGGTGCAGGCCCGGGCGTAGTGGGCGAGTTTTTCCTTGGGATGGACTTCCTCGCCAAGATGTTCGTCTGTGAGACCGATGGAGGCGAACCATGCCTTGCGCGCGTCAATCCATTCGCGGTGGTACTTGGGCCAGGCGTCTTCGTCGGGCGGGATGAAGTACTCAATTTCCATCTGCTCGAACTCGCGCGAGCGAAAAATGAAGTTTCGGGGAGTGATTTCGTTGCGGAAGGCCTTGCCGATTTGGGCGATGCCGAAGGGGACTTTCACGCGACCAGAGTCCACAACGTTCTTGAAGTTGGCGAAAATGCCCTGGGCGGTTTCGGGACGGAGGTAGCAGACGGAGGAGGCGTCGCGCAGGGCACCTACGTTGGTCTCAAACATCATGTTGAAGTCGCGGGGTTCGGTAAGGGCTCCGGGCGTTCCAGTGGCGGGCGAGGGCGCCAAAGCCCGCTCATTGGCAGACAGTTCGTCGTAGGGGCGGAGGGACACTGGCGACAAGGCACCTTGCTTGGCTTGCTTGCGTTTCATTTCCTCCGCCTTGACATCCGCCTCTTCCTGCATGCGTTCGGACTCCAAAGCGGTCACCCAACCGAGGGTCTCTCCGTCCACCTCTACGGGACCGCAGAAAAGCTGGTCTGCACGATAGCGCAGCTTCGATTCCCGGCAGTCCACCATGGGGTCGGTGAAGCCGTCCACATGGCCAGAGGCCCGCCAGACTTCGGAGTTCATGATGATGGAGCTGTCCAAGCCCACAACGTCGTCCCGCCGACGCACCATGTCCTCCCACCAAGCGTCCTTAACGTTTTTTCTTAACTCCACCCCGAGAGGGCCGTAATCAAAAAAGCCGTTGATGCCGCCGTAGATTTCGGAGGACTGAAATATGAAGCCGCGCCTTTTGCAAAGGGCCACGATTTCTTCCATTCGGGAATTGGTCTTGCTCATGATTCCTGCAAATTGAAAAGCGAAGAGATGATACAGACGAGCGGGACAGGCTCAACTTCGAACTTCAGAGGGAACGGCCTTTGCCTTTTTGCCGGTTGACTCGACGGGTTCTCCGCGCTTCCATGCATAACTTTGCATGATGACGTCGAACAAAAGGATCAAACGCCACCTCGGCATCCTTATCTTTGCGGGAATACTCCTTGCCTCAGCTCCGGGCTGCGTGTTCCCCAAGGCTAAGAAGTTCTTTTCGAAAAACGTCAACTTGGCCGGAGCTATGACCCACTCACCGAATTCGTTCGGCCCAACGGAAGCCAACACCATCCGGCTTCGCTCGGAGGAATTGTGGTACCGCCGCAACTTCAGCGGCGACAGGACCACCTTTCTCTGGGGTCTCTTCACCTTTACGGACTACTGAGCCGCAGGCCAGGCTCTCCTCGTTTTTTAAGCCTCGGCGTTTGTTCCGAATTGGAATCATTCCATTTCCTACTTGCGAACGAGTCTCATTATCGATAAGCCTACGGGACCATGTCTTATTTCCTGCCTGAACCTGAACGCCTGCGATTGCGCGAAGCTTTGAAAAGCCGGGGGCTTCGTCCCACCCGGCAACGCAGTTGCGTGTACGCGGTAATCCTGGCCAAAAGGGACCACCCCACGGCGGACGAGGTGCACGGCAGGGTGCGCAAGAACCTGCCCTCCATCTCGCTCGCCACGGTGTACAACTGTCTGGACGCCTTGGTGGAATGCGGCCTCGTGAGGCAAGTGAACCTGGACCGTTCCTCCACCCGCTTCTGCCCCAACCAAGAGCCCCACGCCCACTTCCGCTGCAAGGAAACGGGTAAGGTGTACGACGTGGCCCTCGACGAGCAGGCCCTGTCCCGGCTCGACGACGTACTTCCCGCCGGCTTCAAGGCCGATGTGATCGACCTCTCCTTCTCCGGCGTGGGACCCGAAGTCCCTTCGCCCGTAACTTTTCGCCCCACCAGGAAATCCACCCGCTAGTGAGCCAACTCGAAATCAAAAACCTCCGTGCCTCCATTGAAGGCAAGGAAATCCTTCAAGGCCTGAACTTGAGCCTGCCCAAAGGGGAAGTGCACGCCATCATGGGCCCGAACGGAAGCGGCAAAAGCACACTGTCCAAGGTGCTCTCGGGACACGAGGACTACGAAGTGATGGGCGGCCAAGCCCTGCTGGACGGCGAGGAACTGCTTGGCATGGAACCGGACGAAGCGGCCCGCCTCGGGTTGTTTCTTGCCTTCCAGTACCCCGTGGAAATTCCCGGCGTGACAATCGCCAACTTCATCCGGGCCGCCCTCAAGGCAAGGCTGCCCGAAGGCGAGGCCATCGACGCACAAGGCTACTACAAAGATTTGTACGCCTGCATGGATGAGCTGGGCATAGATAGAAAATTCACTTCCCGCTCGGTTAACGATGGCTTTTCGGGCGGAGAAAAGAAGCGTTGTGAGATTCTTCAGATGTCAATGCTCAAGCCACGTTACTGCATCCTCGACGAGACCGACAGCGGCCTCGACATCGACGCCCTCAAGGTGGTCTCCGAAGGCGTGAACCGACTCCGCTCCCCCGAGCGCGGCATCCTCGTCATCACGCACTACCAGCGCCTGCTAGACTACGTGGTGCCGGACAAGGTGCATGTCATGTGGGAGGGCCGCATCGTCCTCTCGGGTGGCAAGGAACTCGCCCTCCAGCTGGAGGAGAAAGGCTACGACTGGGTGCGCGAGGAACTCGTGGCCTGAATGAAGGAAAACTCTCCACACTGAAAACTCGACGAATGATTCAAGCAACAGGCATAGACGTCGACCGCGACAAGGGCGACTTTCACTACGAAACCGAATACAAGTACGACGCGGGCACGGGCCTTAATGAGGAAGTGGTGCGCTACGTATCTGGCGTGAAGGGCGAGGACGACTGGATAAGGGACTACCGCCTCAAGGCCCTCGACGTCTTCGAACGCAAGCCCATGCCCACCCACTGGGCCACGGAGGACCTGCTCAACATCCACTTCGACAAAATCCGCTACTACCTCGCCAAGGGCCAGCGCCCCAGCCGAACATGGGAGGAGGTGCCAGACGAGGTGAAGAACACCTTCGAGCGCCTCGGCATCCCCGAGCAGGAGCGTAAGTTCCTGGCCGGCGTGGAGGCCCAGTTCGACAGCGAGGCCGCCTACTCCCGTATGAAAGAGGATTTGGAGAAGGAAGGCGTGATTTTCGTTGGCTCCACGGAAGGTCTCAAGGAGTACCCAGAGATTTTCCGCAAGTGGTTTGGCAAGGTGATACCCGTCTCGGACAACAAGTTCTCCGCCCTCAACTCCGCCGTCTTTTCCGGAGGTAGTTTCATTTACGTGCCCCCCGGAGTGAAGCTTGCCCAACCCCTCCAAGCCTACTTCCGCATCAACGCGGAGAACTTCGGTCAGTTCGAACGCACCCTCATCATAGCCGACGAGGGGGCGGAACTGACCTACATGGAAGGTTGCACCGCCCCAAAGTTCGAGACCTCCACCCTCCACAGCGCGGTGGTGGAACTGGTGGCCCTGCCCGGCGCCAAGATTCAGTACGTGACCGTGCAGAACTGGTCCAACAACGTCTTCAACCTCGTCACCAAACGGGCTATGGCCCACGAGGAGGCGGAGGTGCGCTGGATCGACTGCAACATCGGTTCCCGCCTCACCATGAAGTACCCAGGCGTCATACTCAAGGGACGCAAGGCTCGGGGCGAAGTGCTCTCAATCGCCCTCGCCAACGACGGGCAGCATCAGGACACGGGAGCCAAAATGGTTCACGCGGCGGACGAGACCTCCAGCAACGTCATTTCCAAATCCATCTCCATAGGCCAAGGACGCTCCTCCTACCGCGGGCTCGTGCAAATACCCGGGCACCTCAAGAACTGCCGAAACAACACTGAGTGCGACGCCCTCCTCATCAACACCAATAGTCGCACCGACACCTACCCCGCCATCGCCGTGCAAGGAGACGGCAACGCCGTCCAGCACGAGGCCAGCGTATCCAGGGTAAGCGCCGAGCAAATCTTCTACATGCGCCAACGCGGCCTCTCCGAAGCCGAAGCGATGAGCCTGAGCGTGAACGGCTTCGTTAACGACCTCATACGCGAGTTCCCGATGGAATACAGCGTGGAACTGAAGCGCCTCATCGACCTCGAAATGGAAGGCTCCGTAGGCTGAACCCTTTCCCTTCCCCCTCCCCTTCTCCCGCCCACATGAACGAACCCGAACACGGGGTGACGAGCACTCCAACCAACAACGTGCCCGCCTTCGCCGACGAAGCCGTGTTCCGCGCCTTCGCCGAGGAACGTTCGTGGGAACCCGGTTGGCTCGCCGAATACCGCCGCGACGCCTGGAAGCGCTACCGCCGGCAGAACCAACCCAAAGGAAAGGACGAACGCTGGCGCTTCTCACCCCGAGCCCGCCTCTCCCTCTCCTCCTTCCAACTTTCCAACGGCACGGACGCCGGTGAAGCCACCACCCTCAACATAAACGGCCAAGACCTCTCCGCCCTCGGCGTCATCTTCGGCCCCCTCGACCAAGTCCTACTCAACCAACCAGCAGCTCTCGAAGACCTCGCCGACTTTTCCGGCCCCAGCCTCGGAGCCGAATCTGCCCAACTGCTCACCCAAGCCTACGCTGGGCACGGCATCGTCCTCCGCGTACCGAAAAACGTCACTTTGACGCGTCCCATATTCGCCCGTCACTTCGCTCCTGCTCAAGGCGAAATACGGTTTCAGCGCACCCTTCTCATCCTCGAAGAAGGAGCTTCCGCCACCTTGGTGGAAAGCTTCGAGTCCCAGTCCGAAACCGATGTCTCCGTCGTCTGCTCCACCGCCTCCGTCCTCGCCAAGGGCAACGCCCGGGCCGAGCGGATCCTCGCCCAAAACCTGAATCTTAGCTCCTCCTTTTACCAACTGGACTCCAACCGCGCGGAACGTAACGCCGGGGTCCGCTCACTCTCCCTCCACTTAGGCTCGGCCCAAAGCCGCTTCGAGAACCTCGCCGTAGTGGCCGGAGAAGGCGCCGAAGTCGAACTGCTCGGCGTGACCGCGGGAGAAAAAGAGCAACTCTTCGATCAACGCACTCGCCAGCTTCACCTCGCTCCCTATGGACGCTCCGATCTCCTCTACAAAAACGCCCTGATGGACGAGGCCAAGTCCATCTTCTCCGGCCTCATCAAGGTGGAGGAACCCGCCCAACAAACGGACGCCTACCAAACCAACCGAAACCTCCTACTCAGCCCGAAGGCAGAAGCCGACTCCCTCCCCGGCCTCGAAATACTCGCCAACGAAGTGAAATGCAGCCACGGCGCCACCACGGGCGAAATCGATTCCGACCAGCTCTTCTACCTCCTCTCCCGCGGAATCCCAAAGGCCACCGCCGAGCAACTACTCGTCTTCGGCTTCCTCAGGGAAGTCCTCCAACGCATCGGCGACGACAGCGTGACGGAATTCCTCCACGGCCCGCTCGAAGACAAATTCGCCCGCAGATAAATGCGCCTTCTTATACGCCATGTCCGCTCAACACGAAGAACGCGAACTCACCCGTGAGGTGGAGGCCACCCTGATCCCCCATGGTGAGCCCTACCCACTCGAAAAAGGAGCCAAGGTCACCATCACCCACCGGCTAGGCGGCAACTTCACCGTCATGACCCTCAACGGCATGTACCGCATCAAGGCCGAAGACGCTGACGCCCTCGGCGAGGACAAGGCCGAAGACGCCGCATCCGAAGACCCGAATGCGGAACCCGCCAACGAGGAAGCCGTCTTGGACGCCCTACGCAAAGTCTTCGACCCCGAAATTCCCGTGAATGTGGTGGACCTCGGCCTCATCTACAAGGTGAGCATCGAGAACGACGACGAGGGCAAGCGAGTAGCCCTCGTGGACATGACCCTCACCGCCCCCGGTTGCGGGATGGGCCCCGTCATCGCCGAGGATGCCAAAGGCTCTATCAACAAGCTGCCCGGCATAGACGACGCCAAAGTCGAAATCGTCTGGGACCCTCCCTGGACTCAGGAACTTATCTCCGAAGCCGGAAAAATGGAACTGGGCCTGCTTTGAAGGCCTTTTTTTTCTTTTTGCTTGTCCCCATTGGTTTCGGGCGTTTGTAGGGCACTTCCTTGCAAGCATGAGCGACGAGAACAGCAACGAGTCCAAACCCTCCTTTGCCTTGGGGTGCGATCACGCCGGCTACCTTTACAAGGAAGCCATCAAACGCCACCTGTTAACGGAAGGATACGAAGTGAAGGACTTCGGGACCTTCTCCCAAGAGTCCGTGGACTATCCCGAATTCGTAACGCCCGCCGCCCGGGCCGTGGGCGAGGGATTGTGCGACTTGGGACTGGTCCTCGGCGGAAGCGGCAACGGGGAGGCCATGGCGGCCAACAAGGTGAAGGGCGTGCGCTGCGCCCTCTGCTGGAACGAGGAAACCGCCCGCTTGGCCAAGGAACACAACGACGCCAACGTGCTCTCCCTCGGTGAGCGCCTCATCACCGAGGACCTCGCCATCGCCATCGTGCGGGAATGGCTCGCCGCCACCTTCGAGGGAGGACGCCACGGCCGCCGCATCGCCATGCTGGACTGAGGGCTCCGTCGATTCGTCCTTGGTTCCCGAACGCAAAACCTCTATTCTCCCACTCCCTCTAGTCTAATGTCAGAAGAAAACGAAAAGAAGCCCGAGTCCGTCTCGGAACTCATACAAAGGAAATTCCTCGAGGAGCGTAAAGTGATGCTCTGGGGGGAAGTGAACGACCGCTCCTGCCGGGAGGTCACGGAAAGGTTACTGTATCTCGAAGCCGCCGAGCCCGGCAAGGAAATCACCTTTCTGCTAAACAGCCCCGGAGGCTCCATCACCGCAGGCATGGCAGTATTCGACACCATGCGGCTCATCTCCTCCCCAATCAAGGTGATCGTCACGGGCATGGCCGCAAGCATGGGCTCCATCCTGCTCTGCGGTGCCGCCGAGGGCCAACGCTTCCTATACCCGCACTCACGCGTCCTTATTCACCAGCCCCTCATCACGGGGCGCATGTGGGCCGCCGCCGTGGACATCAACATCCAAGCAGAAGAAATGGAAAAACTCCGCGAGGAACTCAACCGCATACTGGCCGAATCCTCCGGACAACCCCTCAAAAAAATCCAAAAGGACACGGACCGCGACTTCTACCTCAACGCTAAGGAAGCCATCGAGTACGGCCTCGCCGACGCCATAATAGAGAACATTTAAGCCTGAGGCCCGGACGCCATCCGGAGGGCCGCCGCGATCTCAGGTTTGCCCATTTCGCTCAACGGCAAAGCGTCCACGACAATAACTTCCTTGGGAAAGCGGGGGCCGGAAAGTCTTTTCGATAGAGCCCGCTTCAATTCATCGACGGAGAAACCGGGGGCGACGCAAAAGAGGGTCAAGCGTTCGCCCCATTCTTCGTCGGGGAGGCCAAGGGCAAGGCAATCCAGGGCGAGGCCCGTTTCCCGTGCCTCCGCTTCGATTTCCTCCAAGTTCACCTTTTCCCCGCCCGTGTTCGCCACTCGATCCAGCCTGCCCAGGATGTGCCAGCGGCCTTGGGGCGAGACGTTGCCTAAGTCCGAGGTCGCCCACCAGTCCCCAGAGACATGGGCATTGGAAAGCTTTTCGCCTAGGTAGCCTCGGAACAGGCTTTTAGCCCGCAGGAGCACCCGGCCCGTTTCTTCCTCCATTATCAGCTCGGCGTGAGGGAGGGCCTCGCCCACGCCTTCCTCTCCGGCGAGAAAGTCCTCGGGCTTCAGGAGCGTGACCATGCCGGCCGTCTCCGTCATGCCATAGGCGGGAGCCACGGGAAGCCGGGCCTCGCGGGCAAGCTTTCTCAAAGCGGGCGACATCGGACCGCCTCCCAAGAAAAGCATCCGACAAGTGCTTAAGCGCTTCACCGCAAGCTCCGACTCGAGCAAACGCGTCAACTGTGTGGGGACGAGGGAGAGCAGCCGGCCTTCCACCGCAGGCGCTTTCGCAGGGTTCGCCAAGTCCCGGTATTCGCCAAAGGTCACCGTTCCGCCGGTTTCCACCGCCCGCACCACTTGCATCCAGCCCCCGACGTGGTGTCCTGGAAGGCAACACCAGGAGGACAGAGGGCCCCCGCCCAGAGCTTGCGCCAAACCCAGGGCCCCCGCCCGCATGGTCTCGCGGGTGTGCCGGGCGAAACGCGGGTTTCCCGAGGTGCCGCCTGTGGGCACATACAGATAGCCGGCTTCTTCCTCTTCAGCTGAAAGCCCCTGCTCTGGCTTTTGCCCCAACCATGTGGACCGCCCTTGGGAAAGGCGTTCCCAAATTTTGAGGCAACGAAGGCCCTTCTCAGCGTTCTCTCCCTCCACCAACCAAGACGCCTCGGACGCGGGTGCCGCCGAATCATTCACAAGGTCTTCCAAAGGGCCTCCAATCGTTCCAAAGTCACTTCTCCGGGGTGCAGAACGCCGGCCTCGGAAACTTGGTGCAGGGCGAGGGCGTCTTCCTCGAACCAATCGAGAACTCCCAAACCCGCCACCGTTTCCGTCTCCGCCGCCAAGCGTAGGTTGGCCTCGAAGCCGAAGGGGCTCTCGAAGGCGGCGGAAACTACGCACCGATGGGGCGCATCTGCCAGAAACCCCTCCAACTCCCGCAAATCGCCACAGAGGGAAGGCTTCATTACGAAACTTCCCCGCCAACCCCATTCCATCCATCGACGAGCCTCCCGGACATCCGCCACAGATTCGTCCAGGGCCAGACGCTCACCCCAGCTTTCGTTCAATCGAGCCAAACCAGCTTGGTTCGAGGCGGGCAAGGGTTGCTCCAGAAACTCGAACATAGGCTCTTTGCTCAGCCAAGCCAACCACTCGCCCGCTCGGCCTTCAGTCAAGCCGCCGTTGGCGTCCAGGCGAACGCGTCCGCCTTTGGGCAGATGTTTCAGGAAGGCCGCGATCTCTTCCCTTTCCTCCGCGAACTCACGTGCACCCACCTTCACCTTGTAAACCGAGCCGGGCGGTAAGTGGCGCTCTCTCCCCTCCCCAAAGACAACGGCCTGTAAATCGACCAAACGAGCGGTTTCCACCGCCCTCCAGGCGTACTCCTTCCTCCACAGGTCCGAACGGGCGCAACTCAAGGCCGCCCGACACAGCGACGCCTTCGCGGGAACCTCCGCTCCAGGAACCCAAGTGGACAGATACGCTTCAGCCTCCTCCAAGGACTCTCCCGGAAACCCGGAAACGGGTGCAACCTCGCCAAAGCCAACACGTCCGTCCACTTCTTCCAGCCGAATCACGAGACTTTCCCGCTCGCGCCAAGTTGCTCCGGCGGTCTCCAAAGGCTTACGGAACCGGCGCCGGAGTCGACGCCTCTCCATGCGGACCTTCATCGTTTAGCCTTGTGAGACGCCGCCACTTGAGGCATAAGCCTCAAGCCTTTCCTTTGTGCTGATTGTCATGGACGAAGAGTTCTTTTTGCCTGCGGACGAGTTCTTTCGAAGTACTCTCCCCTACGGAGTCACCTTCGACGACGTGTCCCTTGCCACGCGTTATTCCGAAATCTTGCCCCGAGACGTCAACCTTGAGACGTCCCTCTCCGAATCTATTCGGCTCAGCATTCCCATCCTGTCCTCGGACATGGACACGGTCACCGAGTCCGACATGGCTATCGCCATGGCCCTTTGCGGCGGCTTGGGCCTGATTCACTACAACATGTCTCCAAAGGCACAAGTCAAGGAAGTGGCCCGCGTGAAATATCATGTACATGGTTTGATACGGGACCCGATCACCATCACGGCGGACAAGTGCGTGGGCGATGTGCTCGCTCTAATCGAAGAAAAGAACTTCCAATTCCACACCTTCCCCATCGTAGACGAGTCGGGAAAGCTGCTGGGCTTGTTGCCAGGGCGAGTGGTGAAGGAACGTTACCGCGACCGCAAGGTGACCGAGGGAATGCTCGCCCGAAACGAGGTGTACACCCTCCGCGAGCAGGAAGTGGGAGAAGACCCCATCGCCAAAGCGGACGAGTTCTTCAGCAGGCGCATGGGCATACACAAACTCCTAGTGGTGGATAAGGACGACAAGTTGCGCGGCCTCTACACCCTCAGCGACATCGAGCGCATCATGGAGGAAAACCGCGAGCATCTGAAACCCGCCAGAGACGAGCAC
>CAXGVD010000026.1:0-13034 GCA_964012695.1 uncultured Opitutia bacterium | reverse complement strand
CAAGCGCGTCCCACAAAAACTCGGTTTCCAGAATCTCGACACTATCCGCTACATCCTTGTAGGGAATCACGGCCAGCTTCAGCGACAGGACGAGGGATCGCTCCTCCTCGCTCACGAGATCACCTACACCCAATTCCACCCAACCATTCGGGCGTGAAACCCGGGGAAGATCGTCGAGAGCCTCCCAGCCGGAGCAAGCCGAGGACGCCTTCACCCGCATCCGGACGTTTCCTGCGGACAAGGACCGCAAGCCGTCCAATTCGGCGGCGAAAATCGGCGGCAAGACATCCTCCGAAGCCACGTCGTAAAAATTCCCGTTCGTCACTTGGGCGAGGTCCGCGAGCAGTTCCTCGTCATAGTGGTCACCGAAACCGAGGCAGGAAGTGCGTATGCCGTCCTCCTCCAAGCCCTTCACCACGATGGCCCGCACTTGGCCCGGCTCCGTAATGCCCTGGTTCAGCAAACCGTCGCTCAGCAACAACAACCTCCTCGGCCCGTCGGCGGGCGTGGTCCTCAACTCGTCAGCCCCCTGCATCCAACCGCCCGTCAAGTTCGTGCAACCTCGCGACCGGATGGAACGAATCCTCCGAAGCGCCTCTTCGCGGTCGCCCAGCGCTCCCTGCGGAATCACCACCTCCGCCTCATCGTCGAAGATCACGAGGGAAAAGCTGTCTTCAGCACGCAAGTTCTTCACGATCCCCTCGCAGGCCTTTCGGGCCTTGCCCAAGGGGGCGCCTCTCATGGAGCCGCTCCTGTCCAAGACCACGGAAAAGGAAATGGGCGCTCGCTCCTTCGCCTCAACCTTCGGAGCTTCTAGACAAGTGACGAGATGGACCGTTCGGGAACGGTCGGCGAGAATGATCGGGTAATCGAATTTACTGTGAATTTTCATCGAGATACGGGTGTAGAGATTAAGAACGACAAGCGTTCGCCATGTGAAAACTCATCGTACCGGACCCAAGGGACGTATACCGTCCCCAACCGGAACTCTTCGCTAAAGCGGTGAAAGGAAGGAACCTCACCCCTCCCTGCTTGAAGGCGTTTTGGCGGCTTCCGCTTTAAGGAAGCGAGAGAGCGGGATGGAACGCAGCCGCCTCTCGGCCTCTCACGCCTCGCGTTCGGGTTGGGGCACGGTGCAGAGGATTACGGCGGGGAGGAGCAGGAAAAGGGCGCCGCAAACGTAGGCGAAGGCGGAACCGAACTTGAAGTATATCACGCCCGCCAAGAGGGGGCCCACGGCCCGGGCCAGCGAGCCAGAAGAGCGGAACACGCCCAAATGAAAACCCTGTCGGCTTTCTCCCGAATGCAGAGAGGTCAGGGCGGTGAGTGTGGGGCTAATGAAGGCCACGCCCGCGGACATGAGAAACAGGCCGACGTAGAAGAGAAACGACCCGTCAGCCCAAGCGATTAGAAAAAAGGCGGCAATGCCTATCAACATGCCCGCGAAGGCGAGGTTGCGCTCCCCAACGGGACCGGCCAGACGTCGCACGAGAACTCCCTGAGCCACGATGAGGGTAAGTCCGATGAGGAGGAACATGCGGGCGTTGTCCGCAGGCGTGTAGGAAAAGCGTTCCACCGCAAGGAAGGTCAGAGTGAACTCCATCCCGCTGAAGGAGATCATATAGAAAAGGTAGGAGAGGCAGGAGCCCTTCACGGCGGCGTTGTCGACTTGCCCCAAGCGAAAGATTCCTGGCCGCCCCTCCCCTGCAGAGTCACGTTTCTCAGGAGGCAATGTCTCGCGGAAGCGGGCGGCCAGCCAAACCCAGTTCAGGGCGGCCAGAAAGCAACTCGCGAGGGCGGCCATAGAAAACGGGTTGAGGGAAAAGAATCCTCCCGAATCCTGCCCGGCAAAAGAAGGCCCGCAGGCCCAAGCCCAGCCGCCTATGGCGGGGCCGATGATGAAGCCCAAGCCGAAGGCGATGCCAACGAAGGCCATGCCTTTGGAACGACCTTTGCGTGAGGTAACGTCGGCGACGGCCGCAGTGGCCACGGACAGGTTGCCACTGGCCACCCCGCCGATTATACGAGCCAACACCAAGGCCCAGAAGTCGCCCGCGAAGACCCAAAGAAAGTAGCTGAGGGCAGTACCGCCGACGCTCACCAAAAGCACTGGGCGCCGGCCGACGCGGTCCGACCAACGTCCCCAAATCGGAGCAAACATGAACTGAAGAATAGCGAATAAGGATCCCAATGCGCCCCCGAAGATGACGGTTTCGATTCGGAAATCGCCTCCCCCGCCATCGAAGCCCACCCCGCGGGCGAAGTTCACGAACTCGGTGGCCAAGCCGCCCCCCGTCCCGGCCTCCCTCGCGAGGTAGTGGTCCAGCATGGCGGGGAAGAGGGGGAAAATCACGGAGAATCCCACCATATCCAGAAAGATAGTCAGGAAAATGACCCCGAAAGTGGCCCGGTCGGCGGACCCTTGCGGCTCGGGTTTCACTTGCTCGTCAAGCCTCCGCCCCTCGTTCTCGGCCGCGAAGCCCACGCAAAGCCTCGACCACGTTACCAGGCACTAAGTCCGTCTCCCGGCCTCCTTGCAGGTGCACCTGCTTGATCAGGTTGGAGCTGGTAAAGAAGTACTTCTCATTAGGCATAAGGAAGATGGTCTCCAGCTCGGCGTCCAAGTGCCTATTCATCTGGGTCATCTGAAACTCGTACTCGAAATCTGAAACCGCCCGCAAGCCCCGCACGATCACCGAAGCCCCCGCCTTGCAAGCGTAATCCACCAACAAGCCTGAAAAGGACTTCACCTCCACGTTTCCGAACTCCGCCACGTTATCCTGGATCAGGCGTATCCGCTCCTCGGTGGAAAAGGTGACGTCCTTGGGGGAGTTGCCCTCGGCCACCGCTACGATCACTTTCCCGAACAAGCGGGCAGCCCGGGACAGTACATCCAAGTGCCCGTTAGTAACGGGATCGAAGGTGCCGGGATAAATAGCGGTCTTCATAAGAGAAACCGAACCTATGAAAAACCTCTCCCACGTCCACCACCAAGGCGAAAAAGGCTTGCGGAAAAAGGAAAACCGGGCGCATGGATGACCGTGTTTTTCGACCCGATGAACTTTCCCAACCTCATTACGTTGTCAAGAATACCGTTGATGCTCGCCATCATCGGCCTGCTCTACTTGCCAGTGGAGGAAGCCCCCGCCTATTCCCGCCTCGCGGCCATGATCCTCTTTCTCTTCGCCGCATTCACGGACTGGCTAGACGGCTGGCTAGCCCGCCGTATGGGCCAGGTGTCAGACTTCGGAAAGTTCATGGACGCCCTCGCGGACAAGGTACTAACCCTCGGCATGTTCGTGAGCCTGCTGGCCTTGGGCGAGTTGGAACGCTGGGGCCTCTTTCCCATTCTCCTCATCCTCTCTCGTGAACTGCTCATCACGGGACTGCGCCTCGTGGCCGCCTGCAAAGGCATCACCATCGCCGCCGAGAAGGCGGGCAAAATCAAAACCGTGATTCAGCTCGCCTGCATCTGCCTCTACTTGGGTGAAATGGCGCTGCGGGACGACCTCTCCGCCCAAATCCCCGGAAGCATCCTCCGCTCCCTCTCGGATGCCGTTTCCGCTTCCGCCGACGCCACCCTCCTCCTAGCCACTCTGATCACGGTGCTCTCGGGCGTAAGCTACCTACTCAAGTACTGGAAACTCTTCGTGGACGAAGGCCCTGCATGAGCCAAACGGCATCCTCCCACCCAGCACCGCTCCGCGACCGCGTCGTCCTCGGACTCGCCACACTCGGACCGATCGGAACCCGCCTCCCCGCCCCCGGTACATTCGGCTCCCTCGCCGGACTCGTGGCCTTCGCCGCCCTTCTGGCATGGACGGATTGGCCCATCCTCGGCCTCTTCGGCGGTTTTTTCCTGCTCGCCATCGTCTCCATCCCCATCTGCTCGCGGGTGGAAAGAATCCTCGGCAAGACGGACCCTGGAGAGGTCATTCTAGATGAATTCGTCGCCCAACCCCTCGTTTTCGTCTGGAGCTTCCCCGCCTTCTTCGCAGTGCGCTCCCCCGCTGAACACCTCCTGCTGCTGGCGGCGGGCTTTGCACTTTTTCGCTTCTTCGATATTCTCAAGCCACTTGGAATCAAAAGGTTGCAAGGCATCGGAGGCGGAACTGGAGTCGTCGCAGACGACTTAGCCGCCGCCTTGGTTGGCTCCCTCCTCCTTTCTTTTTTCGCCTGATTTTTCCTTTGTCTTTTTTTCGAATCCGGCCCCAAATTCCAACCATACATGAGTGAGAACTCGCGCAAGATCGTACTCGAAGTCAAAAATCGCCAGGGCATACACGCCCGTCCGGCGGCCATGATCGTGCGTATCGCCAACAAGTTTTCGGGCCAAGTCTGGGTGGAGAAGGACGGCGAACGGGTGAACGGCAAGAGTATCCTGGGCGTCATGGGTATGGCCGCCGCCCACGGCACGAAGCTCACCTTCCACGCCGAATGCGAAGAACCCGACGCCTTCTGCGAAGAAATAGCCAAGCTCTTCGCCAACAACTTCCAGGAAGGCTGATCCGGGGGGCGGAACGCTAATCAGAATCGGTCTCGATTCCCGCCATGCGGTCGTCGTGAAAGGCCTTGAGTTCGTTCAAGATCAGAGAGGGCCTGACCATGTTCCCCACCTTTTCCAGCAAGTCCTCCCCCTCGGAACGGGAAAACCGGCGGGCGAAAAACTTCAGCTTGGGCAACAGGGCCGGGGCCATGCTAAGGTTCGTGATGCCCATACCCACGAACAAAGGTGTGAAGCGGGAGTCGCCAGCAATCTCGCCGCACACGCTCACATCCGGCCCATTTTGGCTTGCCAGCTCTGAAACCCGCCGCAAGGCCCGCAAGACGGCGGGGTGGTGCGGCTCGTAAAGGTAGGCGATCTGGTTGTTGATGCGGTCCACCGCCAACAAGTACTGCACTAGGTCGTTCGTGCCGATGCTGAAGAAATCGACCCACTCGGCCAGCAGGTCGCAAATGGTCACGGCGGCGGGAGTCTCGATCATGCAGCCCACGTCAACGCCATCGTCGAAAGCCGCTCCCTCCCCCCTCAGCTGACGTTTGGCCTCCTCCAAGTTCTCCCGAGCGCTAAGCAACTCCCCCACCCCGCTGATCATGGGAAACATAACCCGGACCTTCCCTAAGGCACTCGTCCGCAGAATCGCCCGCAACTGGGCCAGAAAGACGTCTTGGTTCCGCAGGCAAAACCGTATCGCCCGAAAGCCCATGAAGGGATTGTCCTCCTTAACCCGAGAGGCTCCGCCCAGCACCTTGTCTCCGCCGATGTCCAGTGTGCGGATGGTCACGGGCCGCCCCTTAGCTGCTTTCACCACCGCCTTGTAGACCTCGAACTGCTCCTCCTCGGAAGGTATCCGGTTACGCCTCAGAAACAGCGCCTCAGTACGGAAAAGGCCCACCCCCAAGGCACCGTTTTCCAAAGCCGTGGCCACTTCTTCGGGGCTGTCAGCGTTGGCATATAAGGAAAGAGAAGAGCCGTCAGAAGTTTCCGCGGGCAGATCCCTTTCCCCCGCCACCAAATCGTCCACCCGCTTGCGCCGCAGACTCACCTTCCCGTAGCGGAAAAGGGTTTCCACGCTCGGGTTGACCACCACCGTGCCCTCGAAACCATCCAAAAGCACAGAATCCCCCTCCTCCAATGTCGAGGCAAGCCCCCGCAATCCCACCACCGCGGGCACCTCAGTGGCCCGCGCCATGATGACCGCGTGACTCGTCCGACCTCCCCCATCCGTGGCGATCCCGAGAATTTTCGAACGATCCAGCGAAGCCGCGTCCGAAGGTGTCAAATCGTCAGCCACCAGCACACGCGGCTCGTCAAGAAACTTCGTACCTGAACCCGTGGCTCCCAGCAGGTTGCGCAACAACCGGCGCCCCAAGTCACGCACGTCCACGGCCCGCTCACGCAAATACTCGTCGTCCAACGCCTCGAAACGCTCCACATACCGGGAAGTGACCGCATGAAGGCAATGCTCCACATTTTCGCCGGTCTCCCGGACCAGCCTGACAACGTCGTCGATTAAAGCTTTGTCCTCTAAGACGAGCACATGAGCGTCGAAAATCGCGGCCTCCTCCTCCCCCAGGCTCTTCGCCACGTCCGCCCGGATGGCCTGCACCTGAGAGCGCGTCTCTAGCAAGGCCTCCTCGAAACGCGTCACCTCGGCGTCCCAATCCTCCTGCTCCACCTCGTACCTAGGTACCTCCACCTCGTCGTGGAGGAAGCGAAAAACCCGCCCGTGAGCGACTCCAGGTGAAGCAGCGATGCCGTGAAGGACGACTTCACGCCTATGCGGTTCTTCGGGCATCAAGCAAAGGGAAAGAGGAGAGAGACGACCTATTTTTGCCGGTTGCGGCCTTTCGCCAAGAACAAAAGACCTCCTCAAAGGAACGGAAAAGGGACGGCGACTGAGCGAAAGGCCAAGAGCTAACAGGCTCTGGCGCCTAATACCGGATTCCCGTCTTCTTAACGAAGGCTTGCGGGCCCCATGCCTCGCGAATGATTTTCTCGGCTACTTCGAAGGCATTTTCTTCTTCGGCTAGGGCGAAGCAACAGGAACCGCTCCCGCTCATGCCGCAAGGCAGGTCGAGGGTTTTTCGCAGTTCCTCGAGAAGGACGGGAAAGGCGGGGTATTTCGCAAAGACGGGTTTCTCCAAATCGTTGTGGATTAGGCTTTGCAGCGAAAGGTCCCCCGTGAGCCACTTTCGCAAGGCTTGCTCGGCCTCTTCGGAGTGGGAATACCACTCGGGCCTGCGGCTCAAGCTCCCATACACCTCTTTAGTGTTCAGGCTCATGGGGGGCCGGAAGAGCAAAACACGCAGTCGGGTGAGGCGAGCGGCGGCTTCCTTGGGAAGGGGCACGAGGTGCTCGCCTCGGCCCCGAATCACGCAGGAGCCGTCCGTAAGGAAGAATGGGCAATCGGAGCCAACCTCGGCGGCGATGCGCGCCAGTTCGGCATCCGAAAGCGCCGTCTCCGCCATGCCGTTCAGGGCCCGCAAGGTGGCGGACGCGTTGGAACTACCTCCGCCCAAGCCCGCTCCGACGGGGATGTGCTTCTCGATGGAAAGGCGCACGCCCGACTGAACTCCCGCCGCGTCCAACCAGCCTACGGCGGCTCGGGCGGCCAGGTTATCCAAGCCGTCGGGAACGTCCGGATCGTCGCAGACACAGATCGTCTCCCTTTCCTGTTCCGTCCGCTCCACCGTCAGTTCGTCCCCGAAATGAAGGGGCGCTGCCAAGGAGAGAAGTTCGTGAAAACCATCTTCCCGCAGGCCCGTCACCGCCAGAAACAGATTCACCTTGGCGGGAGAAAACACTTTTACCTTGGACGCTTGCCTAGTCACTGGAGTAACACGGCTTAACGCTCTTCGCCTAGGCCGGCGAACGAAATAAGGTTTGCCCGAACGGGCTCGTTGGGTGAATTAGCACGGAAAAGCAATGCGACGGACGAACGAACCTTGTGAAGTAATTCTGGCTCTAGACGTGGAGTCTAAGGAAAAAGCGGAAGGCCTTTTGGAGGGGGCGGGGCCAAACCTGCGGTGGGTGAAAATCGGTCTGCAAACCTACCTGCGCGACGGTCCGGACTTTGTCCGGGAAGTGGCGGCGGGGGGGCGGCAAGTGTTTCTGGACCTGAAGCTCCACGACATTCCGAACACCATGGCCAAGGCGGTGGAGAGTTTGGGTGGTCTGCCCGTATCCATGCTGACAATTCACGCCTGCGCGGGCCCGGAGGCCGTTGAGCGCTGTGCGGAAGCCGTGAACGAGGCTCTGCCCGGAGCCCTCTTGCTGGCGGTGACCGTACTCACTTCCATGGACGCGGATACGCTCCGCCTGGTAGGCGTGAACGAAAATCCCGAAGCACAGGTTCGAAATCTAGCCCGCTTGGCGACGGAAGCAGGGGCGGGCGGCATTGTCTGC
Source organism: uncultured Opitutia bacterium (assembly GCA_964012695.1). Taxonomy (GTDB): domain Bacteria; phylum Verrucomicrobiota; class Verrucomicrobiia; order Opitutales; family Seribacteraceae; genus CAXGVD01. The sequence goes on along the minus strand of CAXGVD010000026.1, from coordinate 5,125 downwards.
TCGCCGCTGGAAATTTGCCCTCTGCGAGAAACCTTGCCGCCAAGGGTTAAGCTGGTAACGCCGGGCATTCGGCCTTCAGGGGCGTCACTGGGGGACCAAAAGCGGGTGACTACGCCCGCCGAAGCGGCTTCGTCGGGGGCGAACTACCTCGTAATCGGTCGCCCCATCCTCGCCGCCGAGAATCCTGCCGCCGCCTTGGCGGGCATCCAAGCCGAACTGAACCAACCCCCTGCCAGCACTTCATGAATGCCGCCATTCTGCTCGCCGCCGGAAAAGGCAAGCGCATGCTCGACGCCGTACCCGACAAGGTGCTGGCCGAGGTGAACGGGCGCAGTTTGTTCGCCCGCTCACTCGCCACCTTCCGAGAGGCAGGCTTTTTCGACCTCCTGATCGCGACCTACCGCGACGACGAGCAACGCACACTTCTCGAAGCCGAGGTGGGAGTAAAGAACGCCTCTCCAACCATCACCTTTCAGCGGGGTGGAGAGGAGAGGCGACACTCCGTCATGAACGCCTTGAAGGCGATTCCCGAGCATGCGGAAATCGTGTTCGTCCACGACTGTGCCCGCCCAATGGTCCGCTCGGACAGTCTGCGGCTGTTGTTGCGGGAAGCCGAGAAGACAGGCGGTGTCGCCCTCGCCCGCCCCGTGCGGGACACCTTGAAAATGGCTCGGGCGGCGAACGTTTCCAGGGCCGTTACCACGGGTACGGTGGACCGGACCAACCTCTGGAGCATGGAAACGCCCCAAGCCTTCCGGACCGCCTTCCTGTGCGAGGGAATAAACAAGGCCTTCGAGGAAAATGTTTTGGTGACGGACGAATCCTCTGCCATCGAGTTGACGGGCCGCTCCGTCACCCTCATCGATCCAGGCTACCCGAACCCCAAAGTAACTTCCCCCGCCGACTTGCCCTATGTCGAATTCCTCCTCCGGAAAAACGAAAAATGAGCATACCCTTCCGCATCGGACAAGGTTACGACGTTCATCGTCTGGTAAAAGGCCGACGGCTGGTGCTCGGTGGAGTGGAGATTCCCTACGAATACGGCTTGGAAGGTCACTCCGACGCGGATTGCCTCGCCCACGCTTTAGCCGACGCCCTCTACGGCGCCTTGGGCCTGCCTGACATCGGAAGCCACTTCCCGCCAAGCGACCCGACCCTAGAAGGCATCGACTCCATGCTCATCCTGAAAAAAGCTCGCGAGACTTGCGGGAAACGCGGCTACGCCGTAGCCAACATGGACGCCACGATCTTGGCCGAAGCCCCGAAAATTGGGCCTCACGTCCACGCCATGAAGAAGCGTTTGGCGGAGGTATTGGGCATATCGCCGGAGCAGTTGGGGGTGAAAGCGACGACGCACGAAGGCATCGGCGGTATCGGCCGGGGCGAAGGTATCGCAGCCCACGCCGTTTGTCTGCTCGCGGCGAAGTAGTCGAATCGGATAGGCCCCTTGGCGGAGTGGCCCGAAAAGTTCCGCCTCGGTTTTGTTTGAACGCAGGCAGGATGCCCGTGCAACTTTCAGCCCGGGAGGTCGAAAATTTCTTCTTCGTTGAAGAAGCGCTTGATTTCGGCTTGCGCGGACTCGGGGCCGTCGGAAGCGTGGACGACGTTTCGCATTTTGTCCGTGCCCAAGTCGCCGCGGATTGTGCCTACGGGGGCTTGGGTGGAGTCGGTGGGGCCAAGTAGGTCGCGGACCCCCTGGATGACGTTCTCGCCATGAAGAATGATGGCAATGACGGGACGCGAACTCATGAAGCCAGCGATATCGGGAAAGAACGGGAGGTGGGCGACATGGGCGTAGTGCTCCCGGAGGACCGCATCGTCCAGACGCAACATTTTGCAGGCTCGGACGGCGTAGCCGGCTTTTTCGAATCGCGACAGAGTTTCGCCAGCGAGGGAGCCGGCGAGGCAGTCGGGCTTGAGGAGGATGAGCGTGTTTTCCATATCGGTTGAGGGAATGGTTTTCGGGAGCAAGGGAGAAGAGTTCCGGGGAAGTCCGGAGGAGCTCGGAGGGACTGAGACGCTCGAAGCGGCAGAAGAAGAAACCGAAGGGGCGATCAGGCTTCCTCGTCTTCGGGAGTCTCGTCCTCACCTGCGGCTGAGGCGGAGGCTACGGCTTCTTCCTCCTTGTCCTCCGAGGCGACGCCGGGTTGCTCGAAGCGCAAACCTTCGACCTCGTCCTCGGAGAGGAGGACGCGAATGAGCTTGCTCTTCTTTACGTTGCCGGCGAGGAGGGCCTCGGCGAGGTTGTCTTCGAGGTATTTCTCCACGGCCCTACGGAGAGGGCGGGCGCCGAGTTTTTCGTCGTAGCCCTTGTCGATAAGGAATTCCTTAGCTTCGTCGGAGACTTCCAGCTTGAGCTTACGCTCGCGGAGGCGCTTGGAGACCTTGTCGATTTCCAGGTCCACGATGGCCTGCATACTTTCCTTGGCCAGGGGGCGGAAAATGACGAGTTCGGTTAGACGGTTGAGGAACTCAGGCTTAAAGGTTTTCTTAGCTTCGTCGAGAACGGTGTCCTTGATTTTCTCGAAGTCTTGGTCGGCGTCGCCCACGGTGAAGCCCATGGAGACATTGCGCTGGAGGAGGTGGGCGCCGACGTTGGAGGTCATAATCAGGATGGTGTTGCGGAAATCGACCTTGCGACCAAGCCCGTCGGTGAGGCGTCCGTCCTCGAGGATTTGAAGAAGGATTTGGGCGACGTCAGGGTGGGCCTTTTCGATTTCGTCGAAGAGGATGACGGCGTAGGGCTTGCGGCGGATGGCTTCGGTGAGTTGGCCACCTTCGTCGTAACCTACATAACCAGGAGGGGAACCGATCATGCGGGAAACGGCGTGCTTCTCCATGTACTCGGACATGTCGATTTGCACAAGAGCTTCCTGGTCACCGAAGATTTGCTCGGCGAGGATTTTGGCGAGATGGGTCTTACCCACGCCAGTGGGCCCAAGGAACATAAAAGAACCGATGGGGCGCTTGGGGTCCTTTAGGTCTGCCCGAGAGCGGCGGAGGGCCTTGGCCACGCATTCGGTAGCGAAGTCCTGGCCGACAACACTTTTGCGCAGGTCGTCTTCGAGTTTGAGGAGTTTGCGGGTTTCCTTTGTCTCCATGCGGGAGAGGGGAATGCCAGTCCAGTCGGAGACGACTTGGTACATGTCGTCCTCGGTGACGGTGAGGCGCTTCTCCTCGCGGGACTTCTTCCAGTCTTCGAGCACGCGCTCACGCTCTGAGCGAAGTTTCTTCTCTTTGTCGCGGGCTTCGGCGGCGTCCTCGAAGTTTTGCTCGGAAATGGCCTTCTCCTTACCCGCACATACTTCCTTGATTTCGTCGGAAAGCTTCTCGATTTCGGGAGGGCGCTTCATGGACTCCATGCGAGAGCGGGCACCGGCTTCGTCGAGAGCGTCGATGGCCTTGTCGGGGAGGAAGCGTCCGGTCACGTAGCGGTCGGTTAGCTTGGCAGCGGCGAGGAGAGACTTATCGGAGTAGTTGACATTGTGGTGCTCCTCGTACTTGGGGCGAATGCCCTTGAGGATGAGAACGGTGTCGTCAACGGAAGGGGGGTCGACCTTGACGGACTGGAAGCGGCGGTCGAGGGCGCTGTCCTTTTCCACGTACTTGCGGTACTCGGCGAGGGTGGTGGCGCCGATGCACTGCATCTCTCCTCGGCTAAGGGCGGGTTTGAAAATGTTGGAGGCGTCCATGGCCCCTTCGGCGGCGCCGGCGCCCACAAGGGTGTGCAACTCGTCTATGAAGAGGATGATGTTTTTGGCCCGGCGGATTTCGTCCATGACGGCCTTGATCCGCTCTTCAAACTGGCCACGGTACTTGGTACCAGCGACCATGAGGGCGAGGTCTAGGGTGACGACTTTTTTGTCGATAAGGTTTTCGGGGACGTTGCCGCTCGCGATATGCTGGGCGAGGCCTTCGGCGATAGCAGTCTTGCCAACGCCGGCTTCGCCGATGAGAACGGGATTGTTTTTGGTGCGGCGGCAGAGGATTTGAGTGACACGGCGGATTTCCTGCTCGCGGCCAACGACGGGGTCCATTTCGCCGTTCTTGGCGACTTCGGTGAGGTCCCGGCCGAAGGCTTTGAGGGCGGGAGTCTTCACATCCTTGCCCTTTTCTTCGGGACCTCCGCCTGCGAGGGCGGCTTCCAGCTCGTCGCCAGCGGCGAAGTTGGGGTCGAGTTCGGTAAGGATTTCGTTGCGGCAGCGCTCAACGTCAACTTCCAGTTCCTTGAGAACGCGAGCGGCGACGCCTTCGCCTTCGCGGAGGAGGCCTAGGAGGATGTGCTCGGTCCCGACGTAGCTATGCTGAAGGTTCTTGGCTTCCTTACCCGCGAGGGAGAGGACTTTTTTCACACGAGGGGTGTAGGGGACATTGCCAGCGGGCTTGGCCTCGGGACCGGACCCGACTTGCTGCTCCACGGCGCCGCGGACGGTATCGAGGTCGAGCCCCATTTTCTGGAGCACGTTCACGGCCACGCCTTGGCCGAGGTTGATGAGGCCGAGCAGGAGGTGCTCGGTCCCGACGTAATTGTGGTGAAAACGGTCCGCCTCTTTGCGGGCAAGTGCCAAGACTTGCTGTGCTCTGGGCGTGAAATTGCTCATTGGTTCCGACATGCCTAAACCCTTTTAAAGTTCACTTTCAAAAAACGTCACCGAGGCCGAGAAGTCAATCGGCCAAATCGAAGTCCGGCTCGGGGGCCTTGGAGAATTCCTTGCGGAGCATCTCCGCCCGCAGGAGGTCCCGCTCATCGGCCTCCACTTCGCGTTTGACGCTGAGGCGAACGTGGCCGGGCTGAATTTCGATGAAGAAGCGGTCCACCACGGCTCGGTACTTCTCGGGCAAGGCGTCGAGATCCACGGCGAGGCGAATGAGGGAGAGGTGGTCCATTGCCTCAGCGCTAGGCATTACCCAGGCATTCCGGAGTACGCCGAAGGCTCGCCCGATTTTATCGAGGACGCGGGGGGCTTCCTCCTCCAGCAACTTGGCCCGGGCGTTCAACTCCTGTTCGACTACTTTCCGGAGGGTTTTGTTGAGCCGTTCGAGAATTTCTTCCTCGGACTCGCCCAAGGTTTGCTGGTTGGAGATTTGGAAGACGCTTCCAGAGGCGTCTGAACCTTCCCCGAAA